>JANTFU010000006.1 GCA_024763295.1 Anaerolineales bacterium | reverse complement strand
TGGGTTTGCTTGATGGCGGGCAAAACAACGATAAAGGTTGAGCCTTCTCCGAGCGTTGATTCGACCCAGATGCGCCCGTAATGATTTTCGACAATGGTTTTGACGATGGAAAGCCCCAGCCCGGAACCGTTTTCCTTGCCAATCGCATTTCGGGCGCGATAGAATTTTTCGAAGATATGCGGTTGGTCTTCAAGCGGGATGCCGGGACCTTCGTCCGAAACACGCAAGATCAATTCGTCGGCTTCGACAGAGAGATGCACGCATACCTTGCCGCCTTTTTGTGTATATTTGATGGCGTTGGCAATCAGGTTATCACACATTTGCCGAAGGCGCAGTGGATTTCCATGTAACGGTGGCAAGTCGGGGGCAAGTTCGACTTCGAGTTTTTGTTCCTTTTGCTGATAGAGGCTTTCAAAATTCTGGAGGGTATATCCAATAATTTCTTGTAGCTTGACTACTTCACGATCTGCATCGAAGCCGGATTCGATACGTCCGAGGTCTAGCAACTCGTCAATCAGGGAGGTGATGTTCCTGACGCTGTCTTGAATGCGCAGGACAAAATCTTTTTGCATTTTGTTCATTTCGCCAACACGCTCAAGCAGTTCGGTATAGCCCAGCACTGCCGTAAGTGGAGAACGTAGGTCGTGCGAAACTGTGTGAACAAAATCATCTTTCATGCGATTGATTTTTTTGAAATATGAGATGTCTTGCATGGTGATGGCAACGCCAACATTGGGAATGAGCGTATATTGCGCACTGTAGGCGTGGTCGCCTTCAATGTTGACTTCGTATCGTAGCGGGGCACTTTGGGGCGGGTTGGTGATTAGGTCGAGCATATCGCCGGGGGGTAAGACCTCGTCTGCTTTTTTACCAATAATTTCTTCGCTTTGCAGTTTAAGGGCTTTTGCCATGCTCTGATTGATAATCTGAATGCGAGATTCCGTATCCAACATCAGCAGGGCGTCATTCATGTTGGTGATTACGACTTCAAATTTTTGGCGCTCGTTGACGGCGCTCTGGTAAAGGTGCGCATTTTTAATCGCGATGGCGGCATCTTCGGCAAGCAGCGAAAGCAGAAGGATGTCACGCTCGCTAAAGGGTATCTGCGGAAGGCGATTATCAACGCCTAAAACACCGATGATTTCATCATGCACTTTTAACGGCACATAAATCAAGCTCTGAATCAGGTACGCTGTTTGGATTTTGTGCGTTTCGCTTTTGTTGTAGGCGAAGGCTTTGCCGCTTTTAATGACTTGTCCTGCAATAGAACCTTCAACCGAAATGCGGAAGGAATCGGCAAAGCCTTTTTCAAAATTATGTCCGGCACGCATATAAAGTTCACTGCCGTCGTCGCTAAGCAACAAGAGGCTGCCTTCTTCAGCACGGGTTAATTCGACGGCAGCACGAACAACCTTTTGGAGAACTTCATCGAGATTAAGGCTACTATTAATCTTGCGATTCACATCCAGGAAAACCTGCCACTCACTGAGTTCTTTTTCAAGCGATGATGTGGATTGTTTAATGCGTTGACGTAACCAATCACCAAGACGATGCGCGCGTTTTAAGCTACTCTGAATGGCTTCAACAATATCATCGGTTTTTAGTGGGGGTTCAAGGTAGGCGCTGACCCCGCTTTGTAGCACCTGACGGATTTCTTCCTTATTTTGGCTTTCGGCAAGATAAACAATTGGCAGACTGGGGTATTGATCAAAAAGTTTTTGGATGATGGGCAGGCTGCCTGTGTTTTGGAAACGTGCGCCAATCAATACCAAAGCCACTTTGCTCTCGCGCAACAACTTCAAGATGCCAGAATCATCACTAACCAACGCAGTCTCGTAATCTATGGCGTGTAAAGCCCGCGAGAGTAGCTGGCGTGTGGGCACATCATCAAGCGCGAGTATGACTAAATCTTTCATCGAAATGAACTTGGTAAAATCCGTTTTGCTGTATCAGATAAGCGTTGTAAGGCGGTTTGTGCTGTATTGAGCGCTTGCGCTTGTTCTGGATTAAGTTCGCCCAGTTTGTTTTCTCGTAAAAGGTTGAGCGAGAAAATTGCAGATGCCAATTCATCTTCCAGCAATTCGCTGATGGCATCCAGAACTTGCTTTTGGCGTTTTTCTTCCGCACGGGCGGCATCGGCACTTTGACGCAAAGCACGGAAAAGGCGTTCGTTGACCAATGAGATTGAAGCATAATCGGCGATAGCAGTCAGCAACGCTTCATCGTTATCGCGGAAGGCTTCTTCTTTACGGCGCACCAAGATAAGCAAGCCAATCACTTCGTCTTTCGCTTTGATGGGGACGACAATCGCAGCACGTCCTAGCGATGAAATCTTGAAGCGACGCAGCGGCTCCCCATAGATAGAGAGCACCTCGCCCGAAAGCGCTACCAGTGAGCTAACCCCATCTTCGAGCGGTTTGTTGAGCTTTTTTGCCCAAGATGCGGGTAAGTTTTGCTGCGCCGTCAGACGAAAGACTCCCTTTTCGCTTTCGTCGCGCAGAAGCAACCAACCCACATCGGCATCCGCCACATGGATTGCCCCTTCGATAATCTGATGAAAAAGCATCCGCTGGTCAGTGACAGACACTACGGCTTTACCGATTGAGAGCATCGTGCGCAGTTCATGTACCTTGCGCTTCAACTCTTCGTTCATAGCCTGCAAACGTTCGTCCAAACGGGCACGATCATTGACGCCGCGAATCTGTTTTAGTCCGCGTTCGATCGTCGCTACGGCTTCAGCCTCCCGCAAAGGCAGGAAGAGATAATCAAAAGCACCCAGACGCAGGGCTTGCATCACGTCGTGTTCGCCGTCTTTTTCAGCCAAAACCACGATGGGTGTATCGGGATTTTGCGCATGTAACCCAACAAGAAGATCCTTACCGCTGATTCCTACCAAATCCAAATCCAAAACAATCAAATCAGGCATAAGATTCACTGCCGCCTGAATTGCCTGATTTGCATCCGCAACAACTTTGACCTGATAGCCCAAGGGCACCAGCGCCTGACGTCCAAGCAAGTCGCTTACATCGGGGTCGTTTTCAACGATGAGAATGATTTCTTTGGAAGCTGTCATAATATTCTTTGTAAAGTTGAGGTAACTACCTACGTCATTGCGAACTCCGATGCTTTTCGGAGTGAAGCAATCCCCTTGCCAGTGAGGGAGACCGCCTCGCAAAAAGACGCTCGCGGTGACGTATATCACGAGGGTAGGTAGTTACAAGTTGAGAGTATTGAGAAATTGTATCACTCTTTTATTTCGAAAAAAGTGGCTTTACCCTTGCATTTCTCTAAGGTTTCCTAATGATATACTTGCCCAACCACATCAAGCAAGGATTAAAGATGGCAGACTTTCTCTGGTGGCGCGATGGCGTCATCTACCAAATCTATCCACGCTCCTTTTATGATACCAACGGCAACGGCATCGGCGACCTGCCCGGTATCACCGCCAAACTCGATTACCTCGCTGATTTAGGCGTGGATGCGCTTTGGCTTTCGCCCTTTTACCCCTCGCCGGATAAAGATTTCGGGTACGATATCAGCGATCACAAAGGCGTGGACGCGAAACACGGCTCACTGGCGGATTTCGATTCTTTAGTGGAGGCAAGCCACAAGCGGGGAATGCGCATCGTCCTTGACCTTGTCTTGAATCACACCTCCGCTCAGCATCCTTGGTTCCGTGAATCTTCCGCTAACCGAACCAATCCCAAACATGACTGGTATCTCTGGGCGGATACCATCCCCAACAACTGGGAATCGGTCTTTGGCGGCAAAGCGTGGACCTGGCACGCGGGGCGCGGGCAATACTACTATCACATGTTCGTGAAGGAACAGCCCGATGTGAACTGGCGCAACCCCGCTGTGCGCGCCGCTCAACTGGACGTGGTGCGCTTCTGGCTCAAACGCGGCGTGGACGGTTTTCGGCTGGACGTTTTCAACGTCTATTTCAAAGATGAGCAGTTGCGCTCGAACCCCTTTGCGCTGCATGGCATCCGCGCCTTCGACCGGCAAGAGCATCTCTACGACTACGACCAGCCCGAAATGGACGATTTGCTGATTGAACTGCGTCAACTGCTCGACCAATATCCCGACAGTTACGCCGTTGGCGAAACCTTCATGCCCACGCCGGAGAACGCTTTCCGCTACATGGGCGAGGATAAACTCCACGCCGCCTTTGAATTTGACTTTTTGCATAGTAAATATGACCCTGCCCAACTGCTCAAAGCAATTATCGATTGGGAAAAACTGGCAGAGAAAACAGGCTTATTCCCCAACTATGTTTTAAGCAATCATGATGTGCCGCGCACCGCCACACGCCACGCCAAAGGTGAAGATGATGCCCGCCCCAAAGTGATGATGGCGCTCTTGCTCACCATGCGCGGCACACCCTTTTTGTACAACGGCGAGGAAATCGGACAGCGCGACATCTCGCTCAAGCGCAGTGAATTACTCGACCCCCTCGGCAAAAAATACTATCCCTTCCACAAAGGGCGCGATGGCTGCCGTGCCCCCATGCAATGGGACTCCAGCGAAAACGCCGGTTTTACCAGCGGCACCCCTTGGCTCAAACTACATCCCGACTACAAAACGCGCAATGTTGAAGCACAGCAAAAGGATGAAAATTCACTTTTCAACTTAACCCGCAAACTGATTGCCCTGCGCAAGGAATACGTCACGCTGCGACGCGGTGATTTTATTCATCTTGAAAACACGCCCAAAAAGGTTTTAGCATATTTCCGTAAAGACAAAAACGAAACCATTTTGGTTGTGCTCAACTTCAGCAACAAAATCCAAAGCATGGATTTACCCGCCCCAAAATGGGCTATTTTATTCTCCGAAATGCGTACCGGCAAAGTTGGCGCGCACCTTAAATTATTCCCCAATGAAGTTTTGGTGTTAAAGAAATAGCCGCCGTCCACTGCGGCGTTTTGCGAGAGAAAACCGAGGACAACGCAGGGAGGATTTGTCATAAATCTTTTCTCAGTCAATTTTGACCACTACCCCCTGATTGACTGACAAAACTATTTGGACATTTTTTGCCACTGAGACCATAGGGTAGCGCGGTATCTAATCGTGAAAAAAGATTTCAACCGCCAAGACGCAGAGTTTTAGGAGAAAAAAGGAAGAGAGTGTCAACCCAAATGGGCAAGACTGGGCAGAAATGTCATCTTTCTTGTTTTTTTAGTAACTACCTACCCATACAATTCATGTCACCGCGAGCATCTTTTTGCGAAGCGGTCTCCCGCACAGTTAGGGGATTGCTTCCCCCGAAAAGCATCGGGGTTCGCAATGACGTAGGTAGTTACGAAAAAGGAGAGAAAAGACGAAATGCCCAAAAAGGCTTCAAATTCTCATGCTTTTCTCGCTTTTTCTCTCTTTTTAAACTTTCTCCGTGTTCTCTGTGAACTCTGTGGTGAAGTTTTGAGGATTGTCGGGCAATCAGGCGCTATAGCTGTAATACCGCGAGGAACTATACACTCGTGATGTGGCAGTCTCATTTTGGGGAAATTACTTCAGCAGGAAAGCTATCTGCGAAAGCAGGCTTAAATTGGGCATCAGAGCTTTGAGTCTGATAATAGGATTGTCCGGCGCAAGTCCGGCAAAGCAGCGAGCCATTAAGATATATTTCGCGTTCATTAATGATTTCTTCGCCACAGACGCTACAGTTAGCGCGCACAGCCGGACGAGAGATAATATCGGCGACGGGTGTGTTCAGAATCACGTTTTGAACGGTAAACATCTCTTCATCGGGCATGATCTGATAAGCACTCATCTGCGCGAAGTAGTGGCGTGGTTCGTCAGGGGCATAAGCATAAGCCTTTTGGCGTATATCAAGTGCGGGCGTGACGCGTATCGCCTGCCCGCTAACGGTATTCACAAAAGTGGCAGCGGTTTTTCCGTAATCTTCTACACGCAAGGTACGATGTCCAACCGTGCAATCGGTGGCGGCGATTACGCCATCCGCAAAGCAGCCATCACTTTCGACTATTACCAATAAAGTTTTTTTGCTAGTGTTTTTGCCAGTGCCCAGCACTTGCATCCCCAAAAGTCCCAGCCGTACGCCGAGAATTTGGCGAGGGCATAAATGACTATGATCTGAAGCGGATTTTTCAAGTAAAGGTTGAATGTTCATTAGACCTCTTGCATAAGTGCTCTAGCCGCCGTCCACGGCGGCGATATTTGCGAGAAACCCGCGCCGAGGACGGCGCTGGGAGCAGGAGAAAAACAGACTTTTGCAAGAAGTCTATTATATTCTCCAAAATAAAACGAGACTATCTTATGAAAAAGAGACAGTCTCGCTACTCGGGCGATTCTGAGTCTCCTTTCCAAATACGGGGGGGCAAGCTGTTTCCATTTTGCCCGGGCGTCTACAAATATGACGCGGCTGAGTTACCGTGAGTTGTACTTTTAGGCAGCTAAGCTCGGAGAGAGTTGAGGGAAAAGGTTAGAAATGACCGAGGTGTTTCTCCATCGGTGTATCTTGTGTGTCCATAGCACAAAATAAAACCAATAATCTTGAAGGGTCTGTCCGTATATTTTCCCAGTGGTGGGGAAGGCTGGCATCAAAAAGTAGACTATCGCCTGTGGAAAGTTTGTACTTTTTTCCATCAATGACACAGGTTACCTGACCGTCCAGACAGTAAACAAACTCACGTCCGGCATGGGCAACATCTTTGGGGATATGCTGGCTATGCTGAAGTGTAACCAAAATCGGTTCTGCCCCAAGGTGCGGCAAACCATCCCCCAGGTTTTCCAATTCGCCATTGGCAAAACGAGTGACCAAGCGCCTGCCGCTTTTTTGGTAAACCACACTTTGTTCAGGTTCTTCGCAAACAAAGAAGGCGCTAATATGAATCTGTAGACCGCGCGCAAGCAACTGCAAAGTTTGCACGTTAGGATAGGTCTTTTCGTTCTCAATCAGGCTTAATGTATTGGTACTGATCTGGCACTTTTTCGCCAAAGCGCGGATTGTCATGCCGCGTTCGATACGCAACGCGCGCACACGAGCGCCAACATGAATACAGTCTTCCTGCTCTTCAAGCGTTTTTTGTTGCTTAAGTTCAGAATCGGCGTGATAAGGAGATTCTGCGATTGCTTCGAGTTCATTATTCTTCGCTTCTAACATGAACTGTTCCTTTGGGTGATGACTAAAGATACTTAAAGATGAATGTATAACCGCCAAATGACCGAATACGGCGAAAATCGCATCACGATAGAGATACTTTCAGTTCACCGTCAGCCTCTAGCTCAACCTTTAAGGGCGGCAGCGGCTCGGTGGCGGGACCATGTTCCACTTGCCCATCGCTGTCATAGCGTGAACCATGACAAGGGCAAAGATAGCCTTCGCCATCCTGTTCAACGGTGCAGCCGAGGTGGGTGCAGGTCAGGCTCATTGCCGAGAAACCGGCAGCGGTATGCTCTAGCACGGCAGGCACATCGGGCAGAATGGTTGTCGAGTTGAGCGGGTAATTTTCGCTTAAACCGACATCAAACTCTGTAGCGGGCGCTTCTTCGCCCTGATAACCCAAAAAACGGAGCAAGCCGCCCAACCCCAGTAAACCGCTCAAGGTTAGCAAGGCGCGGTTAGTCAGTTTCAAAAAGTCTCGGCGAGAAAATATATCCATTTAATGCTCCACTGCGTGGCACTCGTGGCAGGCGCTCGATTCTTGCTCCTCGGGATTCTGTTCACAGCCGGAACCCAGCACAGGTCGAAACGTGAAGCGCTGCCGCGTGGCTTTGCCGATCAGTTCGTAGCTGCCATCCGCCAGTACACGCGTATTCCATAAGGGTTCGCCTTTTTCCGTCATCAAAATCGTATCGCCTACTTGTAAATCTACAACCGGATTGAGTTGCGCCAGTCGAAATGCGATGTCGTTCGGGTCTGTCAAGGTTTTGGTAAGCGGCAACTTAGTTAGCGTGCCGTGGCAGGTTTTGCACTGTACATACTGCATACTCGCCTGATCGGGATGAATATCGCCGTCGCCCATGGCTTCGCTGCGTGTGTGGCAGTCGATGCAATCGAGCGTGTACTCGCACTGCGTAAATTGCGCAATCGGCTGGTAATAATCGTGCAGGCGGTCGCTTGGCGCATCGCTGCGCTCATCAAAACTCATGCTGCGCAGATTGTAGTTGCCGCGATTATGGCAAGTGTTGCACTGCGTGTACGGGATGGCAGTCGTCAGCTGATGAACTTCGCCAGACGCAAAAGATTGCACATCGGGCGTATGGCAGGCGGCGCAGCCCGTCTCGCGGGCATAAGCTGCGCCTTCTAGCGGGGTCGCGCTCAGGTGGCAAAGCAGACAATTTTCGCCAAAACTTTGCAACATGGGGTTCTCTTCGTGCTCCGGCACAAAGGCAGCCAAACCCGAAATGCCGGTTGCGGAGGGTAAACTGCTATCCTGCACGGCGATAGCGCCCAGCAGCGGCGTCAGGCTGGGTTGTGCGCCAAAACTATAGCGGATGTTGGCGATTGCGCCCGCATATGTGGATTGAACGCTAGTCATCACGCGCTGGATGTGGTTGCGTTCATCCGCTTCGCTCCCGGAATGACAGTTGGTTCCGCCACACGACTCTTCTGCCACCGATAGATCGGATGGGTTCCCCCCGCCTCTCATACTGCTGTGCGCTAAATCGGCATCGAGGGCGAGGCGCTCCCCGCCGTGACAGATGACACAGCCAAAGGTTTCAACGGGGTGCGAGGGGCTGATTTCCGCCAAATCGTTGTGGCAGGTGAGGCAGTATTCGGTCTCGCCTGTGAGCGTTGGGGTGAGGGGAATCGGCTGCGGGCGGCGAGAATCCTGCCACCAGAGAAAAGCGATGATGGTGAGCAGGATGCCTGAAGCGAAGAGGGAGGGTTTAGACATAGTTGCTTCGCCCCAAAATGCGTATTGCGTGTTGCGTGGTGCGTAAGTGCATTATGTAACACGCAACACGCAACATGGTGGGAAATCCATTCATCTTCATCATTCGATAAGTGTCAACACAAGCACAGCGCTTGCCAACACGGCGACGACTATCTGCGCCAACCGATTTGATTTGGGAAACCAGCTTCCGATTTCGTGCTCGGCTGGCTGCGGGAAAAAATAAGGAATAATAGCGAGGAGAACCAGCATAAAGAGCGGGACAAGGATGCCCCAGAAAAATGGATCTCCCCATTTGAGCATTTCTTGCACCCAGAGGAAGAACCAAGGCGCACGCACATCGCCGGAGATGGCAGTCAGTTCGGTGATGGGCGGGGCAATCGGGGCGGGGACAAAAGCGGCGAGCAATAAGAGGGCAGCGGAGACAAAAATCATTGCCAAGACTTCACGGCGCACCAACTCGAAGCGAGAAATCCGCTCGTGGTCTGCTCGCAAGTTTGGGGGCGGGAGCGCTACGCCACCGTCCCGTCGCACACGGAAGAGATGCCAAATCCCTAAAATGCTGGCGAGCAAGATCAATCCAACAATATGCCAAGCATAAAAGCGGATCAGGGTCGCATCTCCAAGCTCTGCACCGCCGATGAGCAAGCGATAGAGGCTCTCCCCGATCCAAGGGATGGTCTTGAGCAAGTTGGTACCAACGACCAACGCCCACTGGATGCCCTGATCCCAGCGCAAGATGTAGCCCGTAAAATCGAGCAAAATAGAGAGAATAAAGAGCGCCAAACCGAGCAAATAATTGAAGCGGCGCGGCGGCGTATATGCGCCCGTAAAAACGACCCGTACCAAGTGGACGGCAACCACAATCAGCAATAGTTGCGCCGCCCAAAAGTGGAGATTGCGCACCAATCCGCCGAAGGGAACAAGGTAGCTGATGGTCTGGATGGATTGCGCCGCTTCTGCCTGCGTGGGGATGTAATAGAACATTTCGAGCGCGCCCGTAACCAAAAGCACCAAGCTCAAAAAGACGGCAATGCCGCCTGCGCCTAATGTATAGCGCCAGCGAGATTGTTTCGCCGGAATAGTGGGAGGGTGTAAGTGGTGGAAGAAATTTGGACGCATTTGTTCTAAAAGGGTCTAGAGCGAAATGCCCTAGACCCTTAAAAGGAGTGCTTTCTATTTTGAAAGATACAAAAAAGAGACGCGTTGTATCTGTTTAATGTTCAAGAACAGGACTTTCCATGAATTTAGCGGCTTCTGTTTTCGGGGTGCCCACAGCGCTTGTTTCCTCGTATACGGGGAAGAAGTGAGCGACCAAACTATAGACCAAAAGAACACCAGAGGCAACACCGACAACCAAGGCAACTTCCATCCAATGCGGGGTGTAGGTTTGTCCTAAAACGGGTTTAATCGCAAACCAAGTGACGTCGAAGCGGTTGAGAACAACGCCTGCGAGGGCAAAAAAAGCGCCAATCATTACGCCAACACGATCGTGCCGTATTTTTTTCATCGACAAAAGTGCAATAGGGATGATGCCGCCAATCACAAACTCTGCCCAAAAGAGAAGGCTGTAAAGTCCGCTAGTGAAGAGTAAGTCTAACTCACCGGTAATCATCAATTCGCCGAATTTTAACACAAAGTAGAATGCCAGAATCCACGGGACGAACCAAGCGAGTTTGGCGATGGTCTTTTCTTTAATGCTGCGCCCTAAAAGCCAGTAGCTAACGGTAGAACCCACAATCACCAGTGAAATCCCTGAAGCATAAGAACTAATCAGGAAGAAAACCGGCAGCAACATCGTGTGCCAGAGGGCATGCAAGCGAGGGGACATAATCACGTACAACGTTCCCAACGAAGATTGATGCATCGTAGAGAGTGTTACACCTGCAATGACAATCGGCACGGTGTATTTTTTGATGGTGGGAAGTAACCATTTGAGCTTATTATTCTCAACCAGAACGGGACTAAACTCGTAAATCAGAATGAGTGAGTACGCCGCAATACACCAACTGACTTCCAGCAGCGCAGAGCTGAAATTGGGGTGGATGAAAACACTATAGAAGTGATCCCAGCGTCCCAGGTCGAAGAAGAGGATGACAAGAACGGAACTGTAGCCTAAAAACCCTGCCAAGACGGTCGGACGGGAAGCGGCGTGGAGGTCTTCAAATTGAAAAACGTAGACCAACGCAGCCAAAGTATAGGCTCCGGCAGACAAAGAGACCATCGCTAAGTCGAAGCTGATCCAGAGTCCCCAGGGATAGGCTTTGCTGAGATTGGTCGTTACCGCCAAACCTGCATACAAACGGTAGACACCAACCCCAAGCCCAAAAGCTGTGAGCAATGCCAAAACATAAACAAATTTTGGCATTCTCTCTAATTCGTATTTGATTTTATGGAGCATCTTATTTCTCCTCCATTGCTGCTTCAGCTTTTTCCGCTGCTTCAGCCTGACGTTCTTCTTCCGCTTCTTCTTTGGCGTGTTTAATTGTCAGGTAAATCCCTGTCAAACCTACCGCTGCCGCGCCGGCGACCGTAGGCGTACCTTCGGTAACGAGGCGGTTAGAAACTGCGGGCGAAATACTTGCCGCTGGCGGGAATCCGAGTTCTTCAAAAGGAACAGGCGAGATGTATAAAGTGGCAGTACCACCGTTTTCATGTTCGCCGTAGACATGATCAATATACTTGCCAGGATTATCTTTAATCATTTTATGGGCTAAAGCCAGCATATCTTCATAATTGCCAAATTTGATTGCGCCAGTCGGACAAGTTTGGGCGCAAGCCGGTTGCTGTCCTTCTTGCAAACGGTCATAGCACATATCGCACTTGATGACTTCAGGGAAGCGCTCGTCGTACTCGTAATTCGGCACTTCAAAGGGGCAAGCGTACATACAGTAGCGACACCCGATGCAGACGTCGGGGTCGTAGACGACAACGCCTTCTTCATTCCGCGTAAGTGCAGCAACAGTACACGCCGAAACACAAGATGGGTCTTTGCAGTGCATACAGTGATAGGGAACGGTATAGCGTTCTAAATTGGGAAAAGTGCCAGTCACACCGGTTTCTTCAATCCAGATACGGGTGTTGTCCATAGGAACTTTATTTTCTACACTGCACGAAACCATACAAGTGCGACAATCAATGCATAAGGAGGCATCAATCAAAAAACCATAACGGGGGGTGGAACCATGTTCACTCATAATTTATGCCCTCTCTACCGCTACAAAAGTTTGGCTTAGCGCCTGACTACCACTTGCGGGGTCAGTGTAAGTGACATGAAGGACAGAATCGCTCGCGCCAAGACCATAAGCTGTGGTTAAACCTTTTGTCAGGTGACCATAACCGGGGGTTAAATAAACACAATCGGGGCGAATGCCGGGGGTCGCGTTAAGACGGATATTTACAACCCCAACAGCGCTTGTTACCTTGACCCAATCGCCATCAGCTAAACCGCGTTCTTCAGCAACATCTTCATTCATCCACAAACGCGGCTCATCAGAGTACTTATGGAGCAACTGGTTATTTTGTGTCCCAAACTGGGTTGCTTGGGCAACTTTACCGGTAAGTAAATAAAACTGATCTTGGGGCGGCTCCGGCGGCGCTTGCCAAACGGGACAACCGTCAAAGCCGGTATTGGCGAGCGTTTCGGAGAAGAGTTCAATCTTCCCACTGGGGGTATTCCATTCGAAGGGGTCTTTTTCTTCGCTTTCAGGTAAAACTGCGTATCCTTGCGCTTTAACGGCATCCAAACTAACGCCCAGCGGCGCTAATTGTTGACGCAAGAAGTCTTCTTCGTCTTCATACTGGAAGAAGTCGCCTAAACCTAAGCGCGTACCCAATTCCTTATAAATCCACAAGGCAGATTTTGCCTCGCCTTGCGGTTCAATCACCGGCTGACGCAGGAAGGCTTTATCGCCAACGATATTCAGGGGGTCATAGCGTTCAAGATATGAGGCTTCGGGCAAAACAACGTCTGAGAACCATGCCGTATCGTTCAAGAAAATGTCTACGGTGACGATAAGGTCCATTTTTTCAAAGGCTTTAATGGTCTTTGCTCTATCGGGAATGGACATAATCGGATTTTGACGAGAGATGAACCAGCCGTGCGGCTCATAAGGATCGCCTGAAACGATATTGTCGCGTAATTCTTGGAAGACTCCTAATTTGAATGGCACGATCGGGTATTTCCACGGGACGCCATCCAAGCGGAGGGCGGAAACGCGCGGGAATGGAGGCTGGGGAGGCACGCCCAAAGCGCCGCTGCCCTCGCCGGCTGCGCCTTCTAGGGTCACGTTCCAGTTGCCAACCAACGCGTTCAAAATCGTAATCGCGCGTTGTGTCTGGAAGGAGTTCACGAAGTTGGAGGTTCGCCAGCCATTATGCGCTAAGGCATTCGGCGCGGCGGCGGCAAATTCATGTGCAATGCGTCGAATTTGCTCGGCGGGAATATCGGTTAGTTCCGCTGCCCACTCCGGTGTATAGTCGGCAACGGATTTCGCCAATTCATCAAAGCCGACGGTATATTTTTTGACGAATTTTTCATTATAGAGCTTTTCGCCAACGATCACATTTAATAGCGCCAAGTGGAAAGCTAAATCAGTACCCGGTTTAATCGGAAGCCATTCGCTTGCTTTGGCTGCCGTTTTGGTAAAGCGCGGGTCGAGATAAATGACTTTTACGCCGCGTTCAATCGCCTGACTTAATTCGCCGGTTTCCGAAGTCGAAATGGCTTCCATCAGATTACGACCTGTCAGGATGATATATTCCAGCTTATCGTTATAAATACGTGCAGGTTCTTCCATCCCATAAGTCATCTGGTTGGCAACAATCATGGCATTGAAGCATAAACTGCGTTGCGTGCCATAATTTGGGGACCCAAAACCATAGAGCAAATTCTCAAAGAGGGGTTGGCTCAAATTATGCGTGGATGAGAAAACCATCGCTTCGGGACCGTAGTTATTTTTGATCTCAAGCATTTTGTTGGCAACCAGATCGAGCGCTTCGTCCCAGGAGGCTTTACGGAACTTACCTTCTCCTCGTTGCCCAACTCGAATTAACGGTGTCAAGACGCGGTCAGGGTCGTAGGTATTCATTAAGCCGGACTGTCCACGCACGCATAAACGTCCACGAGAATGAGGATGCTCGGGATTTCCTTCCAATTTGACAACGCGCCCCTCGCGGACTTTGGCGATTAAGCCGCAACGCCAGACGCACATTTCGCACATGCTATGCACAAATCCGTCTCCGGCTGCGTTTAAAGTCCCTGCATCAAAAGCTGCCTGAGCGACTTTTGGGGAGAGCATACTGCCCACAGCTAAAGCTGTAGCGGTGGCTCCACCTATTTTCAAAAAATCACGTCGTGATATTTTTTTAGACATAAATTTCTCCAGTAAACACCTATACTTGCTTACTTCTCTTTACGTATCCATCCAGCACGATCAATCAAATAGAAGAGTAAAAGTGTGAATAAAGTGAAGAACAAGATAAATAGGAAGGGGTTTATATTCCACAAATCAGGCATGGTGGTGTTTCCGAAATTGCTAATGGAAGAAATTACGGGAAATACTTGCTGGTAAGTCAAACCATAAATAACAGCGCCCACTAAGAAACCCAACAATCCTGGGATAAGATAATCTAATTTTCCTTCGCCGGACCCGGCGGCACAAGTGCCCGGTCAGTATCCGGTGAGTGCCATGCCGATACCGAAAACCAAGCCCCCAACGAGGTTTCCGACAATATAAGTGGCAGGCACGTTCGGGAAAGTAATCAAGCCAAGACCACGCAAGGCATATAGACCGCTCATTGAGACGACCAATGCCGTTAGCATATATTTCAACACTGCCATGTCCGTGAAACGGAAGGCATTCACGATTTTATTGTATTTTGTCAATCCGGCTTTATTTAGCGAGAAGCCAAAAAAGAGACCAACAAAGAGGACGATAATAGTCGTAGACATTAGAATCTCCTACGATAAATAATCATTGTGGTCACAATGCCAGAGGCAAACATACCTGCAATGAAAAGGAAAGCGGCGGGCGCAAGCAACATACCGCCCGAAATCGCTAAACCGCTTGTGCAGCCACCGGCAATCCCCGCGCCATATTCCAAAATAATCGCGCCGACAAAGCCTAGCACCCAACGTTTCCACGTTTGGGGTCCAAAAATGCTCTTCCACTGCTCGTCGCTGTTAGCGGCATCTTTTTTGCCCCATTTAAGCGTTCCGCTGGTGGCAGAAGCCAACATCCCGCCGAAGAAAACGCCAATCAGCAAAATTACGCCGGTTGTAATCCCTGGGGGCATGATAAAGTTGAAATACAAATTATCAAACAAATTGGGGGCAACAGCCTGCCCAATTAATCCGGCTAAATTTTCAAATGCGCCGGATGCTCCTAAAAGGCTGTTACTTAGCCAAACGGCTAAAACGCCCACAAGACCTAGCAGGACACCCGCAATATAAGGCGACCAAGTCTCCTTTTTGATATATTTCCAAATAGATTTCATGGTTAGTCCTCGTCTTTTTCGTCTGAAGCCACGATACCCATCAACTCTACGGCTTTATCAGCTTTCTCGCTTTCCAAGACAGCTTTCAGCGCCTTGCGTGATTTCGGTTTCAGATTTTCAATTTTTGGCAGTAGCTCCACCACGTCGGGGGCATAACTTCCATCCACCTGTTCTTTGCTCAAAGCCTTATTGACTTCATTAATCGTAATAAAGCTGGCGCCACCGAGCAAAATTAATGCAACCAAAACCCAAAGGACAACATTGCCCGTATTGACCGGTTTCTGACCGAGAACAATCTCGTTATAACGTTGGACATAATCGACTAAATTGGGATCGTTGACATCAATTTCGGTGACGATAGGTGCGGATGCCGCGCTAGCAGCCGGTGCCGCGCTCGTTTCAGATGTATCCGAAGCGGACGTGTCCGAGCTTGCTTCCGTTGTGGACGCTCCGCCTCCGCTCCCAACTTCGATTCCCAAAGTTGTCGCGTAAACTTGAGCGCGTTCGTCCAAATCCGCCACATGACATTGCTGGCAAGAAGCCTTCACATCAGAAAGCGGGGGAACCATACCCGCATGTGCTTCATCCTTGTCGGTGGCTTGCTGATTACCAGCGTGGCAAACGTAGCAAAAATCACCAAAAGCATGTGCTTCATGCCAAGATGTGCCGTCATTATTGACGGGCATCTCGCCTTGTACTTCGTGGCAGTTTTTACAAGATGAAGCCTGCGAACCGCATTGTGCGCTTGCGGGCGTTACAAACATCAGAGATGCTGCTGAAATGAGCACCAAAAACATGCCCACAGCAATTACCCAAATAAAACGATCCTTACGTTGCATAGATAGCTCCTCAACAAAATTGTGTATTCTAGACAAGATTTTTTTCTCCAACTCAACAGATTGTGAGAAAATACACGAGAATAAAGACATTCTAACGCCAGTCAAACAAATAGATTAGTCACTTAAGTCATATATAAAGCATATTGTTACTCTTGATTGTGCGTTACATTTAATTTAATCAAGCAAATTTTTCTGTAAACTCGATTGAATTCCCCCTCTATCCTTCGTACATCCCCCGCCAAAGGGGTCATTTATCCCTTCTCCCGTCAGAGAAGTAGGATGAGGGAAATGAAAGACCGTTATTCATCACTACATAACATCCGTTAAGAAAAAAAGCGCAGTAGAAAAAATCTACTGCGCCTTTGGGTTATTCTTCCACGCCGAGTTGGGCACTGAGTTCTTGAATTTTCTTTTCAAGATGCTCTCCGCGCAAGCTAAAGGTGATGTCACCACGCGTGCGCTCAATAATGCTGCGCGCAATATCCGTTTGGCGGCGCAAACCATGTGTAATCGCATCGGGATAATCCATCGTGACGAGGACGGCGTAAATCTCGTCCATGTGCGTCAGTAGACGTTCGGCTTCTTCCGAGTAACCACTGCGAAGTTCATCGAGGGTGCGACGGCGCAGTTCGCCCACGACTTCAGAAAGCCCTTTAAGATAGGTAGCGTGTGGAACATCGAGTTCGGCAGGCATGACAATGGACTTGCCTTTGATAAGGGCACAAGTTACTTCTGCTTCCACATATTCCTTAAGCGCATCTTGTGTGTATCCCGTAAAATAAATATCGGGGTGCCCGGCAAGGTCTTCCTTAAGTTCAGTTGCCATCGTTTTGGCTGCCTGCAAATGCTCCTGCATTACATCGAGGTCATCACGATGCACAGCACGGATTGCGAGAGCGCAGTGCCGAATGAGCGCACGCGAGACGGTTAGAGCTTTATCTCGTGCAGCGGTTTGAAGATCGAATTTCGCGCGAATTTCTTCGGCGGCAATTTCAAGTTGATCCATTATTCGTCTTTCTCGTCTTTACCGTCCTGATCCGGGTTCAGAAATGGACGGAAGAGGTTATCTGCCAGCGAATTGCTGGTAGGCATTTTGATCTCGCCAAAAGTTGATTCGTAGCGGCTCAAATTTTCATTCAACGCACGCAACAAGAGTTTGGCGCTGAGCGGCGTCATCACGATACGCGAACTGACTTTCGCTCGCTTTGCGCCGGGCAAAATATGCGCAAATTCAAGCACAATATCTGCCGGCGAATGGGCGATGCGTGCTAAATTGGCATACAGCGACTCTATGTCCGCATCCACTTCCATAGCAATTTTTGGGGGCTGTGGTTTGGGGTTAGCCATTAGCGTATCCTAAAACGGGATATCATCATCGGGCGGGGGCATCATGCTGTCATCCATGTTGCCGTAATTGCCACCGCCATTGCTAACACCGCGATTATTGTTGTAGTTATTACCGCCACCCATAGCTTGATCTTCCTGACGCGAGGAGAGGAACTGGACCGTTTGGGCAGTCATCTCAAAGGACGCTCGCGGCGAGCCGTCTTGCCCTGTCCAAATACGCGGACCGCCGGTGGCAGGGTCTTGAGTCAAGCGCCCTTCGACCAATACTTTTGAACCTTTACGCAAATAAGTATTCGCGTTCTCTGCCTGTTTGCCCCAAACGGAAACGCGGAACCAAGTAGTTTCTTTGACGCGTTCACCGCTGTTTGTCGTGTATTGGCGGTTTGTCGCAACGCTCAAATTGGTAACAGCCTGTCCGGACGGGGTATAGCGCATCTCGGGGTCACGACCAAGATTGCCAACAATTACAAGTTTTTGATACATGGGGATTCTCCTTAGGGGTTAAAGTAAACGCCGCATCGCACGACGTCGCTGGGTAACACCATTTTACTTCAGATTATCGACAGCATTCATTGCCGTTATCTTAAAATATCGCCTAAAAGCGACACAAAAAGAGCGGGATTTCCATCTCTTGAGCAGTTAAGCCGCCGTGATGACCGTAGTGTTTCTGCTCAAATTTCCCTTCTTCGTACCACCAGACCGAGTGATAACGATAAGGCAAAATGACCATATTCCCAACACGCGAAAGGAAAATTTCGGAAATATTTTCGCCAAAGAAACCCGCCGCGACCAAATCTTGGGTGTAAATTACATCGGCGATGCCTTCAAAGCGGGATGTGAGCATATCCATGGCGGCTTCGAGATGTTCATCTTTGATATACAGGAACATATCACGCGGGGAACCAGCCGGAACGAGCGGATCACCAGCTTGATTCCGTTTGAGATAATTTTCAAGCCCGGCGAGGGCGGGATCGGTATTTAAGTAGATCGTGGTAGCTGGGTCTACCTCCACATGCCCGTGGTCGGCGGTTAGCAGGAAGAGGCTCTCTGCGGGCATCTGCTGAGATAGCGGAAGCAAGAAGCGGTTCAGGAGCGTATCGAGCGTAGTTTCAATTTCGGCATCGGCTTGCGGCGTGTCCGGTCCGTATTTGTGTAAAATCGTATCCACGTCCCCAAAATAGAAGGCGACGTAGCGTTTTTCAGCAGGCTTCTGGAGCAGCAGGCGCATGTTGACGAGCGCTTCGGTGATGGTTTTGTAGGCGTGCATCTCAGCACCTTCCATAACGACGTTGGAGTAGGGCGAGGGAGTGTAGCCGTAAAACTGAAAAATGTGCGACTCAACCTCAAGTTCGGCGAGCGTTTGGTAGAAAGTTCGCGCGGGGTAAAGTTCCACAGGCTCAATACCGCTCTCTTTGGCGGTTTCGCGCTCGGTTGTACCGGCGTAAGAGAAAAGCAACGGGGAGAAGAGCGCATCGAGTTTGGGCTCGTAGTACGTCCACTCGAAGACGCCGCTCTGACCAACGGGCAGCCCCGTATGCCAAGCCGTAACATGCG
>JANTFU010000005.1 GCA_024763295.1 Anaerolineales bacterium | reverse complement strand
GCAAGTCATACCCATCAAAAGCGATCTGATAATCATGGAAGCGAATTTTTCCCAAGCCGCGCGTCGGACCCTGATCGAAAAGGAAATCATCGTTTTCCAAAGCCGTCTGCGTAGGCAAATCGGGATATTCAACAGGCGCGAAGAAATAATTCGGCATAAATTTGACAATCAGGGCAATGTTGACGTGCACCGTCCCCTCGAGTTTCGGCAACGCCCGAATATCACGCGCCGCCATCTCGAAGAACATATCCTTCTCAAAACCTTTCGCCGCAATCACATCCCAAAGCAGATTAATCACTTCTTCGCCCTGTGTGGTCACCTTCATCTTGACCATCGGGTTATAGAGCAAATAGCGCCGATCTTCACGCGAAGCCGCGCGCATATAATCTGCCGCACGCAACGCAAAGAGCTTCATCGCCACGAGGCGCGTATACGCATCCGTGAACATCTGCTTAACATGCGGAAAATCAGTCACATACATCTTGTACAAACCGCGATGCGCAGCGTGGTTAATCGCCTCGTAAAAAGCATGGGTCGCGATACCAATCGATGCCCAGCCCAAATTATATTTCCCAACATTCACCGTATTTAGCGCCGAATCCCAAGCTGCCTGTCCCTTCGTCAAAATCTCCGCTTCCGTAATCGGATAATCATGCAGCGCATATTCGCCCACATAATTCTGACTGGCAGTCACATTCTTCACCAACTCATAATTTTTATGCCGAAAATCCGCCACAAAGAAAACATACTCACCCGTATCGCTCATCTTGCCAAAGGTCGAAACCATCGGCGCAGCGTTCGCGTTCCCAATATAATATTTCGCACCATTTGCCAAATACCTCCCATCTGCCTGCGGCGTCAGCGTCATCGAGGTCGAATAAATATCTGCGCCGTGCTCACGTTCCGAAAGCCCAAAGGCAAACACCGCGCCATCTTGCAATAAGGCTGCTGCCTTTTTCTTCACATCTTCGTTCGCGCCCATCCAAATCGGACCCAAGCCCAAAATGCTGACCTGCCATGTATACCAATATGCCAAGCCATAAAAACCCAAAATTTCGTTGAACGCACAATTCCGCCAAGTATCCCAACGCGCATCAGGGTCATCAGAAAATTCAGACGGCGTCAACAAAGTCGCAAATATCTTCTCTTCCTTCACAAACTCCAGAAAATCGGCATACCAAACGCGATCATAATCATCTTTCTTGATATTCGCCTTGCCTTTTTTCTCAAAAAAGGCAATCGTCTTACGCATAATTTCATTCGTTTTTTCGTCAAACTGGTCAAATTTGGTCATCTTGGGATTTAGCAGAAACATAATTATCTCCTTCACTTTGGGGTAGTCCCTAATTATAGCATCCAAGCCGCCTTATTCTAATGTTTCACAGCGCCCGTCCTCAGGTATAATCAACGTATGCTCGCACAGATTCCACAAAAAAAAATCGACTACCTCGCCATCGGACATATCGCCATCGACCTCTTGTCAGATGGACAATATGCTTTTGGCGGAACGGCTGCCTACGCAGCCCGCACCGCACACGCCCTAGGCTTGCGCGTTGGCATCCTAACCAGTGTGCCCGCAGACAAACTAGCTGCCCTTAACCTGCCCCCCGAAATTTTGGTATACAACCTACCCACACAGCAAGCCAGCACTTTTGAAAATATCGAAACCCCAAGCGGACGAAAACAACGCCTGCACAGCATTGCCGACCCCATCGACCTTGAAAAAGTGCCCCAACTTTGGCGCAAAACGCCCATTATTCATCTCGGACCCATCGCGCAAGAAGTCGAGTCGCAGCTCCCCAGCGGATTTTCACCATCCCTGCTGGGACTCACACCCCAAGGTTGGTTTCGCCAATGGGACGCGGAAGGCAATATCTCGCCGGGCAAATGGCAACAAATGGAACCCAGCCTAAAGCAAGTGGGCGCCGCCGTCATCAGCATCGAAGATATAGACGGTGACGAGGAACTCATCGAAGAAATCTATCTATCCTCCCGCGTTTTAGCCGTCACCGAAGGCGCAGAAGGCGTGCGCTTATATTGGAACGGCGATCTGCGCCGTTTTAGCGCGCCCACGGTCACCGAAGTGGATGCAACCGGCGCAGGCGATATTTTTGCCGCCGCCTTTTTCATCCGCTTATATCAAACCCGTGACCCGTGGGAAGCCGCGCGTTTTGGCGTTTGTTTGGCGTCGCGCTCGGTAACGCGAGCGGGATTAAATAGCATCCCCACCAAAGACGAAATTCAATCCTGCCAAATGGAGGTTCTTTAATTCATGGCACGCATTTATACCTTGGTAAATCAGAAAGGCGGCGTGGGAAAAACCACGACTGCCATCAATTTAGGCGCGTATCTTGCCGAGAACGGACAACGCGTTTTAATCGTGGATATTGACCCGCAGGCAAATGCCACATCCTGTCTGGGCATTGATAAACACGGGGTCGAAAAAGGCTCTTATCAGGCACTGCTAGAAGACGCTCCCGTAAACACGCTGCTGCTGAAAAACGAACGCTTAAATCTTTCGCTCTTGCCTGCTTCCCCCGCACTGGCTGGCGCGGAAGTGGAGTTGGTAGATGAAGAGCGGCGGAATACGCGCCTACGCAGCGCCCTCGCCCAGTTGCAAGACCAATATGATTATATTTTGCTCGACTGCCCGCCCTCGCTGGGCTTGCTAACCATCAACGGGCTAATGGCAGCCCAAGATGGTGTGATTATCCCTGTGCAATGTGAATATCTCGCACTGGAGGGACTGGGGCAACTCACATCGACGATTCAAAAAGTGAAGGCGGCGCTCTACCCTGAGTTGCATGTACGCGGTGTAGTACTAACCATGTTCGACCGCCGCACTAATCTCGCTAACGACGTGGTCGCAGAGGTCAACCGACATTTCCCCGAGTTAGTTTTCAAGTCGATTATTCCACGCAGCATCCGCCTGGCGGAAGCGCCTTCTTACGGTTTGCCGATTTCAGTCTATGCGCCCGAATCAGTCGGTGCCAAAGCATACAACGCTCTTGCGGTGGAAATATTAGCTGAAGACACTCCTCCGCAGGGATAATTTTTTTGACAGGAAACTGTCATGTAACCGAATGGTAAAGCCCCTACAATAGATATTACAGAGGTAGAGAGATGGCAAAGACAAAACGCACGGGACTGGGCAAAGGATTAGATGCGCTCATTAGCAGCGCCGAGCCAAGCGTTACCCCGGCAGGAAAAGAGAATTTCCGTGAGGGCGTACAAGAGGTTGCTCCGGACAAAATTAAAAGCAACCCACGCCAACCCCGTTTGCATTTTAATCAGGATGAGTTGGATGAACTCGCGGCTTCGATTGAGGAGCACGGTATTATTCAGCCCTTAATTGTCTCTGCGAATAACGACGGCACTTATACGCTCATTGCGGGGGAACGCCGACTAAAAGCCTCGAAACAAGCCAAATTAGAACGTGTTCCGGTCGTCATCCGTAATGTCACCGATCAGCAACAACTTGAATGGGCGCTAATCGAGAATGTCCAACGTGCCGATCTCAGTCCGCTGGAAGAAGCAGAAGCCTACATGCAGTTGAGTGAAGAGTTTGGGCTTTCACACGCATCCATCGCCAAACAGGTCGGCAAGAGCCGCGTAGCCGTGACTAACACCATGCGCCTGATGAAACTTTCGGAGGGCGTAAAAGCTGCCCTGATCGACAAATTAATCACCGAAGGGCACGCGCGTGCTCTACTCGCTCTGCCAACTGCCGCTTCACAGGAAGCAGCACTGCAAACGGTACTCTCGCTACAATTAAATGTGCGCCAGACAGAGCAATTAGCAAACAAATTAAATGGTGAAAAACCTACCCCAAAAGAAAAAATAGCAAAAACCCCTGAAGTTTTAGATATTGAAAATAAATTGGCGTCCCGATTTGAAACCAAAGTTTCGCTACGGTACACGCCCAAGGGGGGCAGTATCACCTTACATTACGCAAGTGATGAGGATTTGGACGCACTACTGGAAAAACTCTTATAGACTGGACTAAACAATGGCTCAAACCACTTCGCCCAAGTTAACCCCAGAAATGCTGGTTCCCCGTTTGGGAGAATATTTAATTAAAAAGGGACATATTAGCAAAAAAGACCTCGAAAAAGCGCTCAAAGCCCAGCAAAAAATGGTCGCGAAGGGAGAAAGTCCGTTACTGGGACAAACCCTGCTGGACTTGAACATCATCACACGCGATATTTTGGATCAAGCTGTCACGGAGCAGATTATTCAACTGCGAAGCGCATTACAGGCAACCAACCGCAGCCTAGAACGGCGCGTTCAGGAACGCACGGCAGAACTTCAAACAGCGCTGGAACGATTGGCTGAACTCTCAAAATTAAAAGCCAACTTCATCTCCAATATCTCGCATGAATTACGCACGCCCTTGACACATATCAAAGGCTATAACGAATTGCTGATTTCCGGTTCTTTGGGTGAAATCACGGATGAACAGCGTCATGCCCTGCAAATAAGCCAAAAATCAACCCTGCGGCTTGAAAATCTAATCGAAAATTTGATTATGGTTTCGGTAACTTCACGCGGCGACTTGGCACTCAAACAAGAAGCGCTGGATATGCGCCGAATCGCCAATTTGAGTGTCAAAAATGTTCTCCAAAAAGCCGAAGAACGCGATGTCAGCGTCCACGCAGTGATCGACCAACATCTCCCCAAGGTTCAGGCGGACCCGCAAAAACTGCTCTGGGTGCTCGGTCAATTATTGGATAACGGTATCAAGTTCACGCCCGCGGGCGGACGCGTGGTTCTGCGCGTCGAACATGAAAGCGAGAAACTGGTCTCAGTTTCAGTAACCGATACGGGCATCGGCATCCCTGATGAACGCATCGAAGAGATTTTTCAACCCTTCCATCAACTAGATGGTGCCGCCACCCGCAGATACGGCGGGACGGGCTTGGGGTTGCTTTTGGTGCGTCAGATTGTTGAGGCTCACGGCTCCATGCTGGAGGTCGTTTCCACTGAAGGACGCGGCTCAACCTTCAAATTCCCCTTATTGGTCGCAAAAAGCGAGTAGATTTGGCTATTCAGACGGCTTTCGCACAAACACAACTTTTTTGGCAGCACGCCGTTCAGGAAAAGGATTGGCGCAAAGCGCTTGATGCGCTCATTCAAGCCTTGCGCGATAGTTTGGTTTTTGATAATTTAGCAATCTTCATGATCGACAAGCAAGGCGAAACATCAGAAATCGCCTATGCGCGCGCCATCGGACGTGAAAAAGACGCCGAGGCAGATGCCAATTGGGGTGAAGCGATCGCAACGGAAGCCATCACACACGACGAGATAGTGCTTCAAAAACCGACAGAAAGCGCAGAAAACAAAGACCGCCGGAAGAATGCTTATTTGATTGGGTTACCCCTCACCGCCTCTGGAAAACTGATTGGCGCGATGAGCCTAATTCGTTTTGGGGGACCGGATTACACCCAAGAACATATTGATTTAGCAAAATTAGCATCGGATGTGGTGGCATACATCTTTGAAAAACGCGCCTTGCAAGAAACCATCGCTGAATTGGAAGCGGTACAGCGCCAAATGCGCTTACAAGATGATTTTGTTTCAACAATCTCGCACGAGTTGCGCACGCCTTTAGGCTTTATCAAGGGCTATAGCACGACCTTGCTGCGCGAAGACACTGAATGGGATAAAGAAACCCAACGCGAATTTTTAACCATCATTGACGAAGAGACTGATCATCTAACCGAACTGCTCAATAATGTACTCAACTCGGCACGCCTTGAAAGCAAAACCGCCGAGATGAATTTTCAGCCTGTACGGCTGGATATTATCCTGCGTGATGTCATCACTCGCATCCATGCGCACTACAAAAATCTGGTCATTAACTTTGAACCCAAAGAAGGTAGCTATATTTACGGCGACAGCCCCATGCTAACGCAAATATTTGAAAATTTATTTAGTAATGCCATCAAATATGCTCCTGATGCCCCCATAGATATATCCATAAAAAAAGTGGATGATCAAAACGTGCAAGTTATCTTTGCCGATCACGGCAAAGGAATTCCTAAAAAACATCTGGCGTATATTTTTGACCGCTTCTACCGTGTGCCCGGCATGACAAAGGCTACCGGTACGGGCTTGGGGCTTTATATTTGCAAACAAATTATCGAAGCACATCATGGTAAGATGTGGGCAGAGTCAGAAGAAGGACAAGGGACACGCTTCAGCATTCAACTGCCCGTCTTAACATTGCCCGATATAAAAGAAGGAGTATAAAGAATGACAACTCGGATTCTTGTTGTTGACGACGAACCGCGTTATCAACGTCTATTGGAAGCCAATCTGCGCACCGATGGTTACGATGTCGTCACCGCATCAAATGGCTTGGAAGCCATTAATAGTTTCTCAACACAACCGATTGACTTAATTCTATTAGACATTATGATGCCCGAATTGGACGGCTTTGAAACCTGTCAACGCATTCGTGAATACTCCAGCGTCCCAATCATTATGCTAACCGCCAAAGGGGATGAAAAAGACCGCGTCCGCGGACTCGACCTTGGCGCTGATGACTACCTCACCAAACCTTTTTCCGCCACCGAACTTCTGGCGCGTGTCCGTGCCGTCCTGCGGCGTGCCCAAGTCAGCACCGACGGATCGCAAACACGCTACTTCACACACGGCGATATCCGTATCGACTTTGCCCGCGCAGAAGTCTGGCGAGATGGCGAACTCATTTCCCTTTCTGCCACAGAATACCGGCTGCTTTTGCAATTCGTACACAAAGTTGGCAAAATTATCAGTGCCGAAGACTTACTCAGCAGCATCTGGGGCGCCGAATACCGCAAAGAAAAAGAAATCTTATGGGTCAGCATTGCCCGTCTGCGCCAAAAACTAGAAAAAGAACCCCACGCCCCCAAACACATCGTCACGCGCACCGGCTTGGGCTATCTCATGCCGCCCATCGAAGAGGAAAATCTAGCCCCCGCCCCGCCCCAAGAAGAAAACGAACAAGACGCTTCAGCATAAGGAAATTATTGTGCAAGCAAGAAATATTCTGGTCGTCGACAAAGACATTATCACGCGCAAATTTCTCAAACAAACCCTTGAGAAGCGCGGGCATCAGGTTTTGCAAGCGGAACTGGGCAAAGAAGGCTTGGTTTTTGCATGGCGCGACAAACCGGACGTCATCGTCGTTGACCCAGATTTACCGGATATTAACAGCGAACTTTTTATTCAAAAAATCCGTCAGGATGCACGCACTGCATCCACCCCCGTTATCGCACTGAGCACTAATCTTGAGCCTGAATTTGCGAAGAAATGTATCATACAGGGCTACACCCTCTATTTCACCAAAGAAACCGAAGCCCTCCCCAAACTTCTGGCACAAATAGAAAACATTGGCAAAGCCAAAACCACCCCGCTCTTCAACAAAGACGCTGGGGGGAAAGTACTTGTTTTTCTAAGCGGCAAAGGCGGTGTAGGTGTATCTTCACTGGTAACCAATATCGCCACAACCATTAAGGAATATAAAAAGGATGCAAAAGTCGTCTTGATGGATATGGTGCTGCCGCTCGGATCGCTCGCCACCCGAGTTGGGTACCAAGAAAGTATCAATATCACCACGCTGGCAGATTTACCGCTTGAAGAACTCACCCCCGAATTTATGAGCGCGACCTTGCCCCAGATTAGCGGCTGGAAGTTTTACCTCTTGGCAGGCTCTCCCACGCCCGAAGCCGCCAATCTACTCCAATGGAAAAAAATCCCTCACATAATCAATATCCTACGCAAAGAGTTTGACTATATCGTCGTTGACCTCGGACGTTCGCTTTCACGCACGAGCCTACATATTATACAAGCAGCACATCTGATTACACTCGTTTTGGGCACCGAAAAAGAAAGTGCGCGGCTCGGTAAAGCCGTACAGGAATACTTATTAGGGCTGAATATTGACGAACGTAAACTTTACCCCATCATCAATCGTGCGGTCGGACACGAAGGACTGACCAAAGCCGAAGCGGAACAAATTTTTGGTAGCGAAATTAAGGGTACCATTCCCTTTATGGGCGCCAAATTCACGCTTGCCAATGACCAAGCCGAATCAGCCGTGCGAAAATATCCCCGTGATACCGGCAGCATGATGCTGATTGACATCTCCAAAGATATGCTCGAAACCGTCGAAAAACTCAAATAGCCTTAAACAAGCATTGCTGCGCTTGTTGATTCGCATATTTGCAGATAAGGAGTGTACAAAATGACATTCGAATATGATGATAAAGGGAAATTTTTCACTGACGTAATTTCAAAAATTCCTGTCGCTGCCGTTGTGCAAACAACCACACATCTTATCAAAGGGACACTGCATGTTCGGCGCGATGAACGTGTAAAGGATGAACTCGCTCGCACCGAAAAATTCCTTGCGCTCACCGATGCCAGCATTTTCGATGCTGACGGAAATGTGTTGTATACAAATCATTTCCTTGCCGTGCATTTAGGACAAGTTGTTTGGGTTTTGCCGGAAGAAGAAGAGTAGAGGACGCCAACATGAGCAGACTGCAAGCCGCCTCCGGTTCCAAGTTATCTTCGCCTGATCTTTTAAAGCTCAAATACTATCTTATCAACACCCTTTCCCGCGAGTTGGAAAGCGAAAATATACCGCTGGATGAACGCGAAGCATTTGCCAGCAAACGCCTAAACAATATTTACGAACGCGCCAACCTGCACCTGCCGCAAGATATTCGCAACCACATTTTCAAAGAAGTCAACGATGAGCTTTTCGGCTTTGGTCCTATTCAGGGATTGCTTGACGATCCCGATGTCACCGAAGTCATGGTCAATGGACCCAAAAATGTCTACGTCGAGCGCAAAGGCGTGCTAACGAAAACATCGGTCATCTTTGAAGATGATGACCATGTCATGCGTATTATTGAACGCATTATCGCCCCACTGGGGCGCTATATCAATGCCGACAGCCCCACAGTCGATGCGCGCCTACCAGACGGCTCGCGCGTGAATGCCGTTGTACGCCCCGTCGCTATCGACGGACCTTCCATTACCATTCGTAAATTTAGCAAAGAAAAGCTCAAGGTTCCTGATCTGATTAAATTTGGCTCTATCACTGAAAGCATGGCAGACTTTTTGCGTGCTTGTGTCCGTGCGAGATTAAATATTATCATCTCCGGCGGCACCGGCTCTGGGAAGACCACCTTGCTAAATATCATGTCCAGCTTCATTTCTCACGACGAGCGTATCGTCACAATCGAAGATGCTGCTGAACTTCAACTTCAACAAGACCATGTTGTCCGTCTCGAAACCAAACCCCCCAACGTGGAAGGACATGGCGAAGTAAGCATCCGTGACTTAGTGCGTAACTCCCTGCGTATGCGCCCCGATCGCATCATCATCGGCGAAGTACGCGGCGGCGAAGCCCTCGACATGCTTCAAGCCATGAACACCGGGCATGATGGTTCTCTCGCCACCGTCCATTCTAACTCCCCGCGCGACGCCATCGCCCGCCTCGAAACGCTGGTATTAATGGCAGGCATGGATTTGCCGGTTAAAGTGATTCGCCAACAAATTGCCTCCGCCGTTGATCTTGTCGTCCAGCAAACCCGTCTTAAAGACGGTTCGCGCAAAGTCGTTGCCATCACCGAAGTCGCCGGAATGGAAGGCGAAACCATCGTGCTAAGCGACATCTTTAAATTTGAGCAAAGCGGCGTCACGCCCGACAAAAAAATCGTCGGCGAGATGAAACCAACCGGCATCCGCCCGATGTTCTATCCACGTCTCGAAGCTGCCGGATTCAAACTCGGCGCCCAAGTCTTCGGTGCCAATATCGCCGAAATGCTCCAAACCAATCGCAACAGCAGCCGACGCAGACGCTAGGCAAATCTGCTATAATCTTTGCCTAAGTTTTCTGTTTTAAGCCAAAACCATAGAGGTAATATATGGACGCTAAAACCCGAATCAGCATTCGCGCAAAAACGCTGGGTGCCCTTATTTTAGACGCTCGCCTGGCAGCCAGAATGAGCATCCGCGAATGTGCAGAAGCGCTGGGAATCAGCGATGGCACCTTCCGCGCCTATGAAAGGGGAACCAAATCTCCTTCCCTGCCCGAGTTGGAAGTGCTCTCCTACTTTTTAGATATCCCCATCTCGCACTTTTGGGGCACCGAAACCCTCTCGGACAATGCGCCTGCTACCGCTCCCCTAGACCTGCCCCGCTTGATCGGACTCCGTCAACGCATGATCGGCGCTTTACTACGCCAAGAACGTACCACCGCCAGCATCTCAATGAAATCCCTCGCCCAACAAAGCGGAATCTCCACCCGCCGCATTAAAGAATATGAAATGGGCGAAAGGCAAATCCCCTTACCCGAACTCGAAGCACTGGTCACAGCCGTTGGCGGGCGCATTGAAACCTTCCTCGACCAAAGCGGACCCATCGGACAATGGATTTTGCAGCAAAAAACGATTGCAGACTTCCTCGAACTGCCGCTTGAACTGCAAGAATTTGTCTGTCAGCCCGTTAATCGCCCCTATCTTGAATTAGCCCTGACCCTCAGCGAACTCTCCGCAAGTAAACTGCGCTCCGTTGCCGAGGGCATTCTGGATATTACCTTCTAAATCATTATGAAAAAAAACGCATCTCAACTCAACGAACAAGGCATGGCTGCATTTGGCGCAGGAAATTTTGAAGAAGCTGCCGATTGCTTCCAACAAGCTGCCGAAATCCATCAAAAAGCCGGCGCAAAACTGGATGCCGCCGAAGCGCTCAACAATCTCAGCGTAGCGCTGGTCAAACTAGATCGTGGCGCAGAAGCCCTGCAAGCTGTCGAAGGCACCCCTGCGATTTTTGAAGAAGCCAACGATCTCAAACGCAAAGCCATGGCAATGGGCAACAAAGCCGCCGCATTGGAAGCTCTCGGCAAGACAGACGAAGCCATTCCTCTTTACGAAGAGACGGTCAAACTCTTGCACGAACTTGGCGAAGACGAGATGAAAACCGTCGTCTTGCAAAGCCTCTCAGAACTACGGTTGCGTAAAGGGCAAATCTCAAGTACCGCACTTGACGCGATCGATGCTTTAATTTCAAACCCAAAACCCACCCTTAAACAAAAAATATTGAAATCCTTTTTCCGACGTTTTGCAAAACTATGAGTTCTTCTTTAACTGTCAGAACAGCAACTGAAAAAGATCATCAAGAAATCGCTAACCTGATGTTCTTCGAGCGGCATGTACACCGTCACCTCGATTGGCGTCACCCTACCGATTGGCTTGGTTCGCCATTCTATTGGGTACTGGAACGCAACGAACGCATTATGGCTGTTTTAGCCTGCCCGCAAGATCAGCAAGAAATCACATGGATACGACTTTTTACGCATACCGAGCAAATTAGCGACGAAGAAAGCTGGGAAATTCTCTGGGAACACGCCAAAGGAGAAATCAGCCAATACGGAGATTTTAAAGTTGCAGCCATCAGCCTGCAAAACTGGATGAAAGCCCTGTTGCAAGCACACGGTTTCAAAAATGACGAACAAATCGTGATGATGGCGTGGCAAGAAGCGCACCCCCACGCATGGAAAACGCCTTCGGGCATCCGCATCCGCAAAATGGAAGCCGCTGATCTCCCTGCTGTTGCTCGCGTAGATGAAGCGGCATTTTTGCCTCTCTGGCAAAATTCACTGTCCATGCTTGAGCAAGCCTTTCCTCAGGCTGTCATCGCAACCGTTGCGGAAGAAAATGGCGAAATTCTCGGCTATCAATTTAGTACGGGCAGTCCTTATGGCGCACATCTGGCACGTTTAGCAACCCATCCCAAAGCGCAGCGGCGTGGCATCGCTTCCGCCCTGCTTGGCGACCTAACCACAAAGATTAGCAAAAAAAATCTCGAACAATTAAGCGTCAATACGCAAAGCAATAATTTGCGTTCTTTGGCGCTATATAAAAAGTGCGGTTTCCACGAAACCGGCGAAGAATATCCCCTCTACACCTACAATATTAAAGGTGTAGAGGAAGAATCCGTAGAAAAGGAGGCTTTTGAATGGGACACAGTGAAGATGCAGTCATAGTCAATACGATTGTACGCCAAGCGTTGGTTGCCACAGAAGAGGTCATAGGCACGAATGGACTGAATGCCATCTTGCGCGCCAGCGGACTGGGGCATTTTATCAACAACCTGCCGCCCAACAATCTGGAACCTGCCATCAAAGCAGCAGAATACGCCCAATTCAACCAAGCCATCGAAGATTTTTACGGGCGTGGCGGGAAAGGGATACTGCGCCGCATCGGCAAAGCATCCTTTCAATACGCCATCAACGAACAAGCAGCCCTGCTTGGCATCGCCGGCACAGCGCTCAAAGTTTTGCCCCAAAAACAGCGCATTAAATTCATTCTGAACAGCATGGTTGGAGCGCTTAAAAAGTCAAATCCGCAAGTTGAAGCCTGGGTCGATGAGGAGGGCGGAAAACTTGCTTATGTAGAATCATCCTGTGCCATCTGCCACAGCCGCAGCAGCGACAAGCCTATTTGCTACCTCTATCTTGGCTCGCTGGGAGAAGCGGTTAAATGGGCAACGGGCAAAGAATACGAAATCATCGAAACGCATTGTTTGGCAAAAGGCGATGATTTCTGCCGCTTTGAAGTTGGAGAAGAACGCGCATGACGCAAAACCCCCACGTCTCAACAAAACTTTTGCAACGCTTTCACGCCATTGTCATCACCGAAGTGAGCGAGAAAAATTTACCTGTTATTCTAAACAAAGCGGAACTGCCCGTCGCTTGGGCAAAAAGCGAAAATCTCGCCAAACTCAACGAAGAAACCGCCGCAGAAGCCTATGCCGGCATCCAGCAAGCCATCCGCACCTATTACGGACGCGGCGCACGCGGCATTTTACAGCGCATCGGCAGCAAACTTTGGGACGCCCTGCTTGAAAATGCGCCCTTCAAAGAAAAAGCCCAAGCCACCCTGATGCGCGGCTTACCGGATAACGCCCGCCGAAAAGCCGCCCTTGAACTGCTTGTGCGCTTGCTCGGAGCGAAAAACGAAGAAATGACCGTCCACACCCTCGACCTAAATTTGATGCTCGTAGACAACATCAGTCCAAGCACCTATCAGCAAAAAGACGACGAATCAATCTGCCACGTTACACATGGTTTAATCCGTGAAGCAATTTATTGGGCAACCGCTCAAGACCCCTTGATTGAAGAAATCGAATGCAAAGCCAACGCTGGCGATGAGTGCGTATTTAGAATCACCTTTGGAGAGTAAAAATGACCGAAGAAAAACACAGCAAAATTAAATGGCGCTTCAAAACTCAAGATGGCTTGGAACTTTTCGCCCACGCTTTCCCCGCCAAAGATACCCCAAAAGCTGTTCTCTGCATCGTACACGGGCATGGCGAACATATCGAACGCTACACACACGTTGCCAACGCCCTCAACGCAGCCGGTTACTCCGTGATTGGCTACGACCATCGCGGGCACGGGCAATCCGACGGAGCGCGCGGACACATCCCTTCCTACGAGTTGCTGCTCGACGATATGACCCGCTTCCGTGAAGAAGTAGCAGCATATTACCCCAACATCCCGCACATCGTATGGGGACACAGCATGGGCGGTAATATTGTACTCAACTATATGCTACGCAATAGCGACAAACTCGGCAACCAACTAAAAGGGGTGATCGCTACTGGTCCTTGGCTCAAACTCGCTTTTGAACCACCCGCGATCCAACTCTTTTTGGGCAAAATGATGGATAAAATCAAACCGGACTTCACCCAAGAATCCGGACTGGACACCAGCGCCCTCACGCATGACCCGAACGTGGTGCGTGCCTATGAAGAGGATAGCCTGGTGCATGGCAAAGTCTCTGCCCGATTAATGGTCTCGATGGTGGAATCCGGTTTATGGGCTTTGGAACACGCTGCCGAATTTCCTCTGCCCCTCCTGCTAATGCACGGCGGCGCTGACCGAATCACATCATCCGCAGCCAGCAAAGAATTTGCCGAAAAAGCCCCTGCCGAGCAAACCACCCTGAAGATTTGGGACGGCTTTTACCACGAATTGCACAACGAACTCGAAAAAGACGCGGTCTTTCAAACGATAATCGACTGGATGGACGATCTTTTGGCATAACACACCACCCTGACAAAACACGCATTAACGGCGGATGCCCAAGTTTGGGCATCCGTTTTTTTTAACGAGGGCAAGCGAAACGCCCGTACGATGCGCCATTTCAATTTCTAATCTATCTCTAATTGGACAAATCAAATTGAACATGGCAAAATACTTCCTGTTATCCCAATCCAAGGAGAGAAAATGGCTAGCAAGAAACAAGAAATCCGCGCTCGCCGCGCGAAAGAAAAAAAGCAAAAACAGATGATCACACTGGGACTGATTATTATTGGCGCGGGCTTAATTGCCGCGGCGCTGATTTACCCCAATATGCAGGCAAAAGTTGAGCTTGTTGAACGCTATATGGCAGAAGGAAACGCGATGGGCAACCCCGATGCGCCCGTGAAAATCACCGAATATTCCGATTACCGCTGTGGGCATTGTGGTGCATTTGCGATTGAAACCGAGCCGCTTTTGCACGATGAATATGTTGCCACCGATAAGGTTTATTTTGTTTCGCGCTCGGTCGGGATGCTGCTCGGCAGTGAACCATCCGTTTTGGCGACAGAGGCTTCGTATTGCGCTGCTGAACAAAATAAATACTGGCAGATGTATGATTTGATTTTTACCAATCAGGCAACTCTCTTTACAGAACCGGTGCTCGAAGAGTGGGCAAAAATCGCCGATTTGGATATGGACGCCTATCGCGCTTGTATGAGCGATAACCGCTACGATGATGTGATTGCTCAAGATCAGGCAGATGCTGAAGCCGAAGGGATTAGCGGCACGCCTTCTTTCGTGATTAGTTATATGGTTGATGGCGAAGAAGTAAAGCAGCTTTTGCCCGGCAATTATCCCTACGATGAATTTATCCGCATCATTGAAGAGGCGTATGCCGCGATGGGCATTCAGTAAGACCATTTTTTGAGAAACAAAAAAGCGGAGGGCTTTCGCTCTCCGCTTTTGGTTTTAAACACAAAGGTCTCAAAGGAACACAAGGAAAAAAGGTCGTGGTCAAAATTCACTGACAAAAGATTTGTTGGAAATAGCTCCCTGCGCCGTCCTCGGCGCAGGTTTCTCTTACAAAGCGCCGCCGGGGACGGCGGCTAGAGCCAAGAGGCAGAGCAGATGAAATCAGTCAAAATTTACCATCACCGGGAAAAAGAATTTTTCTTTGAGATTCTTTGTGCCCCTTTGTGTTTAAATTTCGCACAGTACTAAAACAGCGACAAAATATACACAATTAACGGGGCGACCGCTAAGGCGGGCAAAAAGCTGCCCACGCGAATTTTCTTCAGTTCTAATAAGCTAGAAATCGCTAAACCAATCAAAATCACGCCACCGGCGGCGACCATTTCAACCAGCATCGGGTCGGTGAGAATGCTATCGAATTGGGCAGCTAATAAACTGATGCCACCCTGAAAGACAAGTACCGTCAATGCCGAGAACATCACGCCCAAGCCCAGCGTGGAGGCAAACGCAAGCGACGCAAACGCATCCAGCACGGATTTGATGGCGAGCAACTCGTAGTTGCCGGTCAAACCGTCTTGAATGGAGCCGAGAATGGTCATGGGACCGATGCAGAAAAGCAGGGAAGCGGTCAAAAAGCCGCGCACGAAGCGATTGCTCTCTTCGGCGTTTTTGCTGCCGCCAAAACGTGCTTCGAGCCAAGCGCCAAGATTTGCCAAGCCTTCTTCGATCTGCCACCACTCGCCGAGCAGGGCGCCAATCAACAAACCGCCCAAGACAACCAGCGAGTTTTGCGTTTCAAGGAACATGGAAACGCCTATCGACATGGTGAATAATCCCAGCCCGGCGGTGACGGTATTTTTCAAGCGCTCCGGTAAACGTGCGCCAAAGAGCATTCCAAGAGATGAGCCGATTAACACGGCAACGACGTTAATAATTGTTCCAGTCATAAAGATTCCCAACGTGGCAGCGTTTTAACGTTCGAACGTTAAAACGCTATTCTTTCGCTTTCAGCGTTTTTTTCTGCGCAAACTGATTTTCCGCCAACTCCATCACGAAGCAAAGCGACGAGAGACGATTCAAATAACGCAACAACGCCTGATTTTCGAGTTCGCCTTCGGCAAGCATTTCGGCTACGCGCCGTTCGGCACGCCGCACAACCGTCCGGGCAACTGCCAAAGCGCCGCTGCCCTGCGTTTCGCCGGGCAAAATAAATTCTTTGGGCATTTCAACCGTTTCGGTCAGCGCGTCGGTCTCTTTTTCGAGCCACTCTACGCGCGCGGCGTCAATGGTGCGAAACTGTGCGGCATTCTCTTGGGTGGCGGCAACTTCTGCCATTAGCCCGTACAAATCTCGTTGGGTTTGGCGCAGAATCGGCTGAAGGGCGGCATGCTGCACAAGGGAGCGTGCCAAGCCCAAAGTCGCGGTCGCTTCGTCGAGCGTCCCGATCGTTTCCATACGGGGATGGTATTTTGGCAGGCGACCTTTGCCGAGCAGCCCCGTCGTCCCGTCGTCGCCTTTGCGTGTATAAAAAGTTGACATGTGCGCGATTATACTCTGAATATGAAATCCGTAAATTTGGCATGAATCGCGAATAGGATGAAAAAGCCGTCGAATTTAGGGAAGGGGCGCGGTCTCTTCCCCAAAAATTCCATGCTTTTGACATTTGGCTGGATTGCGGGCATCGGGAATTCTACAACATCTGAGCGCTCCCAAGCTAAAGGCTGATTCCCCAATACTTAATTCAGATAAAATTGATATAATTTCTATGACGTCCTACGGAGAAGTCGTATGAAAAAATTCCCCTTTCCAGCTTGGACAGCGCATATAGCGCCTGTCATGACGGCGCTGATCGCTATGGCGATGCTGCTCCTGACGCCCTTTTGGGCGTATCAGGGTTACCGCCAGCCTTTTATGGGCGCCTTAATCGAGCCGAATAACGTCATCAGCCAGATCAGCGGAAAAGGCTGGGTGGCGCGTGAAGCGGGTGTAGCGTGGTCTGATCGCCTGCTTTCGATCAATGGGGAAATGGTCAGCAACGCCGCCGAACGGCAATCGGCGCTGATGAAGACCGGCTTTTCGCCAGCCAGCTTCACCTTTGAAAAACGCAATGGGGAACGCTACAGCCTGATATTGACGCCGACTACGCCCAATTTTGGAGACCTTTTTACGCTTTTCATCAGCCCTTATCTGGTCGGCATTATCTTTTTGGTGGCGGGCTTATGGGCATATCGCATTCGTCCAGATTTAAACGCCAGCCGCGCCTTCCTGACCTTTGCCGCTGCCGCGTCAGTGACAACATCCACCTTTTTGGATATGAACACCACCCATTATGTGGTCTTCTTCTGGACACTCAGTCTTTCAGTAGCGGGTGGGGCGCTCATGAATCTAGCGCTGGTCTTCCCGCGCGAAATCCCCATTGTGCGGCGCTACCCGCAGCTCAAAATCGTTCCTGTCCTGCTGGTTTTAGGCATCGGCATCCCTGCCGCACTGGAGATTATCGTCCCATCAACCCCCTACGCCTATATCGACCGCTGGATACTGAACTACGCACTGATTGCTTTTGCGATTGTACTCTTCATCGCCACGCTCTTCATCCGCGTCTTCCGCAGCACGTCGGCAATAGTACGCCAGCAAAGCCGCATCATCGTTTTTGGCGGGGCGCTCGCTTTCCTACCCGCCCTGCTACTCTACCTGCTACCAATCGCCTTTGGCAGCACCGTGCCTGAGTTTCGCCCCTCCATTTACTTCACCCCGATGGTCTTCCTGCCCATCTCGGTCACTTACGCCATCATCCGCTACCGCCTGCTGGATGTCGATAAAATCCTAAGCCGCGCCCTGAGCTATCTACTCACCAGCGTAGTTGCTTTCGGGGTTTTCTACGCTCTCATCGCACTGGCATCCTTCCTCATCCAAAGCGCCATTCAGCCGAACGATCCCTTCGTCATTGCCGTTTACCTGCTCTTGCTGATGGCTGCACTGAATCCCATCCACAACCTGATTCGGCGCGCCATCGACCGCTTCTTTTACCGCTCGCCCGCCGACTACCGCCGCGTACTCATCAATCTTTCGCAGCAACTCATCGTCACCCCAAACCTGACCCAAACCCTGCGCATTCTGGAAGATGAGTTGCAGAACGCCATCGCGCCGGAGCGTTTCATTGTTTATCTTTACAATGATGAACGTCAGGAATATATGCCGCACGCCTCACGCGAAGACAGCGCCCCGCCCTATATTGCTAGCGATCCGCTAATCAGCTTTTTGCGCGACGCTCCTGACCCAATCTGGCTACCGCCCAACCGAAATCTGCCCGATCCCATCAACGATAGCGCCTACGCCCGTCTGGCAGGTCATACTTTCGTCCCGCTGCGCTACGAAGGACGCATGATCGGCTTCCTCAATCTTGGTCCGCGCCGCTCAGGCGACCTCTACTCCAGCGAAGACCTCGAATTTCTCTCCGCCGTCGCCGCCCAATCGACTCTCGCTCTTGAGAACGCGCGTCTCTTCACCAACCTACAACACACCTTCAACCAAACCCTCGAAATGAAAAACCTGATGGACGATATTTTCGCATCCATCGCCACAGGCATTATCACAACCGATATTCAAAACAAGATTACCCTCTTCAACGCCGCCGCCGAAAAGATTCTAGGCATCCCGTTCGAAAATTTAATCGGCAAACCCCTCAAAGAAGCCCTACCGGAATTTTACCCTCAACTCGCAACCCCAACCGAAAAAGCTCTCGCCGAAGGGATGCCCACCCTCAGCGCCGAAGTCTCTCCCTCCATTGAAACGCGCGGCGACCTGCACTTGCGTCTCTCCTGCTCCCCTCTGCGGGATGCCTACCTCGCCACCAAAGGTGCCACCATCTACTTTGAAGACTTGACCGAACGCCGCCAACTAGAAGCCGACCGCGAGCGCATCCGCCAGACATTCGGACGCGTGGTCGCTCCGCGCGTGCGTGACCGCCTGCTCGAAGACCCCAGCAACCTGACTCTCGACGGTACCGAACAGGTCATCAGCCTGCTTTTCGCCGACATCAGCGGCTTCACATCCTACAGCGAGCGCCACACCGCACACGAAGTTTTTTCACTGCTGAACGGTTTTCTCGACCTCGCGGCGCAAGCTGTCCTCGATGAAGAAGGCACACTCGATAAATTTATCGGCGATGCCGCCATGGCAATGTGGAATAGTCCCGACCCCCAACCCGACCATGCCCTGCGTGCCGTCAGAGCCGCCTACGCCATCAAGCAGCGCACCGCCGCCCTGCACGCCCAACTTCCCGCAGACCAGCACCTAACATTCCACATCGGCATTTCGACCGGCATCGCGATGGTCGGCAATGTGGGCACGCGTGAGCTTTTCAACTACACCGCCATCGGAGACACAGTTAATATCGCTTCTCGCCTCGAGGCTGCTGCTCGTTCCGGTCAAACCCTCATCACCAGCGCTACCTACGACCTCGTTCGGGATCAGGTCATTGCCGAGGCGCTCGACCCTGTCAAGGTCAAGGGGCGGGACGAACCTATTCACATCTACGAACTTAAAGGGATACGTTAATGCTCAAAACCTATCATCTTGAAATCCTACAACAATCCATCGGCAAAAAGGTCAGCGGACATGCGCTTGAAGCCATCGGCGCCGCCAATATCGCCCAAGACGCCATTCGCGGGCAGTTTGGACACGACGAATACCACTTCGACAACAACGCCTTTGATGCCAGCTATGCCTACATCGAAGAGAACCGTGCCCTCATTCAGCCTGCGCTCGCCAGCGGGGACGCGGAAAGCGCTTGGGCAGCTTTTGGACGCTTGAGCCACACCGCACAAGATTTCTACGCCCACAGCAATTATCTACGCTTGTGGATTGCACAATTTGACGAAGGGAACGCCCCGCCCGTGCGTGAAGTTGACCACGCTGACCCAACTTTTCTCCAGCACGCCGAACTGCGTTCCGGCAAACTCTACTACCCGCTAGAGTTTCTTGCGTACATCCCTGCGCTGAAGAAATACGTTCTGCCCCTTTTGCCGAAAGATTCGCACGCCCACATGAATCTCGACATGCCCGAACAAGGCTTTTTATTCGACTACGCCATTGCCGCCGCCGTTAAACGCACCGATGACGAGTGGGAAAAGACAAAGGCACTGCTTAACGAACGAGAAATAGCCATCTTTACTGATTTTTAGAACGTGTTGCGTGTTGCGTTAGACGAAACGAAACACGCAACACGTTTCACGTACCAAATTTCACATACCCAAAAGGAACATCCTATGTCCGATGACTACAGTCGCTATGACGAATACAAAATGCTCATCGAAGATACCGCACGCTTCACTGACAGGCGACAAAACGCATCCACACTTTACACGAGCATCAACTCCATCTTTCTGGCAGCCCTCTCGATTATCATCAGTGATTTCAATAAACTTAACGAAGGCATCAGCATCTACGCTCTTCTAGCAGTGGGCGTGATGATCGTGGCGGGCATTCTCACATCGCTCTCGTGGCGCAATTACATTCTCAATTACCAAAAACTCAGTAACCTACGCTTCAAAGTGTTGAAGGAAATCGAAGAATCTGAAGGCATGGAAAAGAGCATCAAAATTTATACGCGAGAAGACGAAATTTACGAATTTAGCAGCAAAAAGGGCTTATTTGCTTCCATCGAGAAAAAACTACCTGAAACCTTCATCGGTATTTATATCTTTGCGCTGGGGATTGTTCTCGTCGCGGCTTTTTTGCTGATTGCACAATGATCATTAAACACATCGCCCCCCTGCTGTTGCTATTGCTCAGTGCCTGCTCCCCCACCATCATCCGCGAAGAGCCGCCTACGCAGCCCGTCCACGCCGCGACGAAATCAGCGACACCCCAAAGCCTTGTCACCCAAGCGGACATCGACTACGCCGAAAACTTCGCAGCGTCTATTCTCGCTGAAGAAAACTGGGAAAGCGAAGTGACCGTCCACGAAGACCGCGTTATGCACACTTGGCACCAGCACGGCAGCAGCAACCTTGCCTATCTCGACTATCGCGTCTACGCGCAGGGTTACACTCAAGCAGACCTCGACTATTATTACAGCGAGGAAACTTTCAACGAAATCCTCTACAGCCACTACGACGAGATCGGCAAAATCACCGAATGCAACGCGGATAATCTCACTCTTTACGAGTTCACTGCCATCTATATGGATACGACCTACCTCGTCCGTGATTGGGTCGACACCAGCAACCCCAAGCGGATCGCTGATTTTTCGATAATCTTCAAGCAAGCAGACCAAACAGAAATGGATGCACTTTCTCGTGCGCTCTTTTCATCCTTGCCTAAGTGCCCTTAAAAACATCTGACAGAACTTTCTATGAAAAAATATTGGTTATTACTCAAAGAAAAAGGCATTGTGGATGCCTTAATTGGACTATTTTTTATGATAGCCTTTATGCTTGCGTGGGTTAAGATAGATGAATTTGTAAAGCTGGTGGGACTGCCCTTCGGCGTCATCCCCAACGCCATTGGTATCACTGAAAGAGTAGACAAAAGGGATATACAGGAATTTCCAATTCGGAACAATGAAACACTAATCATCGATTTTGAAAATGAAGGACCGTATTATATTTACAAATCGTTTTACTATGATTTTTGGAACGGACCCAATATTTATGTAAAGGAACCAAACGCCAAAATTGAACCCGGTTCCAATCGCCCCCTTTTTTATGACACCATTAATGCCCAAGGCTTGCCTGCTTACAAATTGTTCATACCAAAGCCGGGCAAATACACATTCTTCTTTCCGGCAAAGCAGACAAATGACTTTGAATACAATCCCTTATCGCGTCC
>JANTFU010000004.1 GCA_024763295.1 Anaerolineales bacterium | reverse complement strand
GCGCAAGAAGTCCCCGTCCGCACGCGGGATGAGTTGGGCGAATTAACCGCTGCATTCAACCAGATGGCGATTGATTTGGCGCGTGCCAAACAAGCCCGCGAACAAATGACCGCCGATATTGCTCACGATCTCGGCACACCGTTGACGGTTTTGGGCGGCTATCTCGAAGCGATGCAGGACGGCGTGCTTGAAGCTACTCCCGCGCGCATTAAAACCATGCATACCGAGATTGTCCACTTGCAGCGACTGGTGCAAGATTTGCGCACACTCTCTCTGGCTGACGCCGGGCAGATGTCGCTTAATCGGAATCAGGTTGACGTGGGGGCGTTCCTGCGGCGGGTTGCGACAACCTATCAATTACGGGCAGAAAAACAGGGCGTGGAAATCCGCGTGGAAACGGAATCCGCGCCGCCTTCCATTGGTATTGATGAAGACCGCATGGCGCAGGTGCTAGGAAATTTGGTCTCGAATGCACTGCGCTATACCACCGAAGGTGACGTGATTAGCATTCAGGCTTCAGGGATTCGTGGGAAAATTTTGATTGTTGTGGCAGACACGGGGATGGGCATTGCGCCCGCTGAGCTAAGCCGCATCTTTGAGCGTTTTTACCGTGCCGACCAAGCCCGCGATTTGAAGATGGGAAACTCCGGCTTGGGGCTGGCAATTGCCCGCAAAATCGTTGAAGCGCACGGCGGGACGATTTCGGTAGAGAGTGAAGTGGGGCGTGGCACGCGGTTTGAGATATATTTGCCGGTTAATTAAATAAAGCGCAAAATTTCATTCCTTGAGCGGAACACTGAGTAGAAAAGTGCGTGCTCGAAGGGAGAGTTTCAGAGAACACCGTCCTTCGGCTACAGGTTCAGATACTGTCGCTCGCCGCTCAGGAACTGATACAGCTTTATATTAATGCTCGTTCTTTACGTCGAAAACATTACCGTCGCTTCGCCCTCTAGCACAACAACGCCGGCTTGATTTGCACAAACCGTTGCCAGCGTTACAATCGGCTTGCGCTCATGCAGCTTGATAACCGTTACCGTCGCGGTGATTTCATCATTCAAATAAACGGGCGCTTTGAAATTAAGGGTCTGCCCCAAATAGATGCTGCCTTCGCCGGGTAATTCTGTCCCCAAAATCGCTGAAATTAATCCCGCCGTCAACATACCATGCGCGATGCGCTTTTTGAACGGCGTCGTTGCGGCAAACGCGTCGTCCAAATGAACGGGGTTATGGTCGCCGGAAATTTGTGCAAAAGCACGAACATCTTCATCCGTAAATTTTTTACTCAAGGATGCTGTATCACCAATTTTTATCATCTTTACTCGTCCCTTCTCATTTTTCGGGGTGGACGGGAGTGCGTCGCACCTACGTCGATATAAAAAATGCCCAACAATAGATGTTTTACTCAACAGCGGCATTGTCTCAATCCAAAAGGTGCGACGCGCTCTTAACTTTTTGAGAAGATGCCTTTACTCCTCGTAATGCCAGATACCACGATTTTGAATCGACCACTCTTGTGAGTTAAATTCTTCTTCGCCTTCTTGCGGCGCTATTTTCACATATTCGCCATCTGGCAGCATTTCGCGTGCTTTCACATTATCCATGAGTTGCATGTTTAATATTTTTTCGAAAATGCTGGTTTTCAAAGGTTCATCTTCCACAGGGAAAACCGTTTCTACACGACGCTGTAAATTGCGCGGCATTAGGTCTGCACTGCCCATAAAAATCTTATAGTCGCCATGATTATGGAAATAATAAATGCGCGCATGCTCTAAAAAGCGCCCCACAATTGAGATGACGCGAATATTCTCGCTCAAACCCTCGACCTGCGGACGCAAACTGCAAATACCGCGAATCAGCAAATCCACCTTCAAGCCTGCTTGTGATGCTTCATATAGCATGTCAATACAGCGGCTATCAACCAGCGCATTCATCTTGAAGAGCAAATAGCCATCACCATACTCTTTGTGGCTCTCGATTTCCTCTTTGATAAGCGTACAAAATTGCTCGTGCATGTGCTGCGGCGCAACGATTAATTTGCGATATTTTTCGTTCAGCGCGTACCCGGTCAGACGATTGAAAAGATCAGAAAGGTCCTTCCCAATCTCTACATCGCTCGTGAAATACCCCAAATCCGTGTAGATATTCGCCGTCACATTATTGTAATTACCGGTACCCAAATGACTATAGCGCCGAATCCCATCTTGCTCTTTGCGCACCACCAAGCAAATTTTGGCATGTGTCTTCAACCCAACCAAACCATAAACCACATGCACACCCGCTTGCTCCAACGCCCTTGCCCACAGGATATTATTTTTTTCATCAAAGCGAGCTTTCAACTCCACCAAAACCGCCACTTGTTTCCCGCGTCGGCGCGCTTCGAGCAGTGCCTTTACCACCGGCGAATTAGAGCCAACCCGATACAAGGTCATCTTAATTGCCAGCACTTTCGGGTCATAGGCTGCATTACGGATAAAGCCCACGACAGGATCAAAACTGTCAAAAGGATGATAAACCAAAACATTCTGGCGTCGTATCACCGAGAAAAAGCTCTCTTCGCTTTGAAAAACGGGCGGCACAAAAGGCACAAAGGGCTTGTCTTTTAGATCAGCGCGATCAATCTTCATTAATTGCATCAGGTCGCCCAAGCCGATCGGACCGTCGATCACATAGACCTGATAAGGTTCCAAATTCATGTTTTTTTGCAATAAGAGACGCACATCTTCCGGCATACTCGTGTCAATCTCAAGGCGGATGGCAGAGCCAAATTGACGCTCCTGAACGCTTTCCTCGATGGCGCTAAGCAGGTCGGATGCCTCATCCTCTCGGATTTCGGGATCGGCATCGCGCGTGACCCGAAATGGGTATGCTTCGAGAATCTCAATGCCCGGAAAAAGGAGGTCGAGGTTCGCTTTAACCACTTCTTCGACCCAAACAAAATTCGTCGAATCGACGGCGGAAATCCCCAACTCTGCCAATTCATCGACGGCTTCTTCGTCAGGGATGGCGATTAGACGCGGATAAATTTGCGGCACTTTTAAGCGCGCAAAACGTTTGCCGTGTACGGGATCGTGGACTAAGACAGCCAAATTGATGCTAAGGTTGGAAATATGGGGAAAGGGGCGTCCGGGGTCAGTTGCCAGCGGCGTTAGCGCCGGAAAGATTTCTTTTTTAAAATATTTGCGCAAGACCTTTAGCTGTTTTCGCTTTAGGTCGTGATAAGAAAGAATATTAATGCCTTCGTGTTTGAGTTTTGGTCTGATGTCTTCTTGCCAGCATTGGTACTGTTCGTCTAGTTTGGGCAGTAGCAGGCGTCGGATGGCGATCAATTGCTCAGAGGGCGTCATCTGATCGGGCGGCGGTTTCAACGACCCTGCATCCAACTGACGACGCAGCCCTGAGACGCGGATCATAAAAAACTCGTCCAGATTCGTCGCGAAGATGGAGATAAACTTTGCCCGTTCCAGCAACGGGTGGCTTTCATCCAGTGCTTCTTCCAAAACACGTTCATTAAATTTCAGCCAACTGATCTCACGGTTGATATATTCTTTGGTGCCGTATAAATAATCTGCTCTCATAAGATGCCCTTTGCTCGCTTTAGTAAAACCTTATTTAGTATAAAGGAAAGCGCGTCGAAAGGGTTAACGATTCATAAGAAAAGCGATTTTCGGAGTAAAAAGGGCATATTTGTGATATAATTTTCATCAATCAATTCAAAAATATTATTTTGGGACACCAAGGAGATACAAAATATGAAACGTAAGGCTTCAGCAGTTTGGAACGGTGGTTTGAAAGACGGCAATGGGAAGATGTCAAGCGCGAGTGGCGTGCTTTCTGATACCCAGTTTTCATTCAGCACTCGTTTTGAGAATGGGATTGGCACCAACCCCGAGGAGTTGATTGCTGCCGCACATGCCGGTTGCTTTTCGATGGCGTTTTCGGCTGAATTAGAAAAAGCCGGTTATAGCCCTGAATCGATTAGCACCAATTCAACCCTGACCTTTGAGAAAACCGATGCCGGTTTTACAATCACAACCATTCATTTGGACGTGGTAGCAAGCGTGCCCAATATCAGCGAAGATGATTTCAATAAAATCGCTGAAGGGGCAAAGGGCGGTTGCCCTGTTTCGCGCGTTTTGAACGCCGAAATTACAATGGATGCAAAATTAGCTTAGTCGCCGAAAAAATAATGAGCGGATTTTTCCGCAAAATAAAAGCGCCTTCCTCATTGGGAAGGCGCTTTTATGTTTGTAGGCGTTTTTCTGTTGCCTACTTCTCATAAAATTATTGGTAGAGGTCAAAATTGACGATAAAAGATTTGTGGTAAATCATCCCCGCGCCGCCGAGGACGGCGGCTAGAGCCTAACAGGTAGAACAGATGAAATCAGTCAAAATTTACCATCCCCAAATTATTGATGAGAAGAGCGTTTAGTTAGCAGGGCTGTTTTCTGGGTTTCTTTCAAAAATACGGTCGATGGCGATGCGTAGCCAGTTAAGAATTCCGATGCGCACCAACATGAAGATGCTGATGCCGGTCATCCCAGTGAAGAATAAAACATCATAAATCAGCATTTCGTACTTAGCCCCCTGTGTGAAAACATAACGATAAAGAATTAAATAAAGGTGGGCTAAATTAAATAACAGTAATGGAATCGCAAAAAGGCGTAAATTATGACGTTCGGGCAATAAGTGAAACCCAACCAGTGCTGCGAAGACAGCAATTATTACGGTAATATATTTCAAAAAACTTAAAGGGGTATAGTTCTGCCCATAAAGCCGACCAAGAATAATGCTGTAAAGAATTAGGAGACCAAATAGAGTCATCCAAGCATACACTTGAATGACATAGGGCAGTACAAGGTTGTGGTATAAGCGAATGCCAACCAGTGCCACAATCCAGCCGACGCTGTAGGACATCCCCACCACAAATAACATGGGTAATAGATGTTCCATTGTGTACTCTTCGTGCCGCCCAATAACATCAAATGAGATAAGTGCCCCCGCCAGCATTGAAACACTTAAAATAATTGCACTGAAAATAAGCATGACAATACGCAAGAAACCATTTTCATCAGGTTCTTTTTTATGCTTTAAGATCGGTGGGGTTGGGGCAGCTTCAGGTTGATGATAATCAAATTTGTAGCCGTGAAAGGGCGGTTGTTGCTTGGTTTTCTCGTCCATAGTAGAACCCTAGTTTTGGAAGATTGCTGTATTCTATCATTTTTTAGTACCAAAGTACTAAACGAAATTTTTACCGGTCTTCAAAAGCACAAAATCTACACTTGCGGGTTTTGTGCTTTCATCTCAATTACCCAGTTGACCAGTAGGTTGTTTCGCAATACCGATGGTGCCACGATAATGTTTCTTTGAACGGTAGAGTGCTTCATCGGCAGCCCGCAGGAGTTGGGATGGGCTTCTGCCGTGCAGCGGATAGATGGCGATGCCACCGGACATCCCTAACGCGACATTATTGCCATCGGGTAGGCGAAAGACGAAGTTTTCTAGGCGTTTTAATAATTTATCGGTGACGGCACGCGCTACACTGAGATCGCTTTGTGAAAGCACTAGAGTTAACTCGTCGCCACCATAACGCGCGAGAAAATCGTCGTTGCGAACACCGATGTTAAGGTAGTTGAAGAGCGCACGCAAAACCTGATCGCCAACGGGGTGCCCGTAGTCGTCGTTGACGGCTTTAAAGCCATCTAAATCCATCATGACGACAGCGAAAGAGTAGCCTGTACGGTGTGCTTTGGCTACTTCTTCTTCAAGGCGTTCATCAAGAGCGCGGCGGTTTGGCAAACCGGTCATCGTATCGCGCTTGGCTTCGCGGCTAACTTGTGCATGCAGGCGTGCGTTGGAGATCGCAATAGCAGCTTGTTCGGCGAGGATTTCGAGCAGGCGCATATTGGCTTCTGAAAATTCGCCAACGACTTGGCGCGAGACGCTCATCACACCCACCACATCTTCGCCGACCAGCAGGGGCATACCAACGATCGAGCCTGTCCATTCGGGCGGCGCGTCTTTGTAGATTGGGTGCGTTTGCATGTCGGGAACAACAATCATTTTCCCTTTCCGAGCAACTTGGTAAGTCATCCCGTTAGGGCGTGGTTCCGCAATGCTGCTTACACGGAATCCGTCTTTGTCCATCGCTGCACCAAAAATCAATTCGTCTTTGGTCTGATCATATAAAAAGATATGCGCGGCGGTCGGCTCATCCTGAAGTTTGATGGCGTTATTGACGACTGCGCGTAAGGTCTCTTGCAGGTCTAAATTGCTAGATAATTGTTTGCTAAGGTTGCGTAAAGTTTGCAGTTCTTCTTGTTGTTGGCGAAGTTGAATGAGAAGGTGTTGGGTTTCAAATAAGCGGTCGGCAACTCGCCCGGCGATGTCGGTTAGTTTTTCTGCTGACAACTTTGTCCCCACTTCGAAAGTTGCCATGGTAGAGTCGAAAAGGTTGAGAATGAATTCCTGATCAATGCCTTCAACCCCTCGTTCGCGGAGCGTTTCCTTAATAATTCGATGGATGTCTGTTTCCACTGCCAACATAGGCTTATTTCCTATTTTTTCTTAATATAGCTACTATCCACTATATTTGTACACAAATGCACTTCTTTCCCGATCATGCAGAGTGCGCCACGCCCCGAAGTGCGCAAAATATCATACCCTATTTTTTCAATATTGGCATTTTTTAACAGTTAGCAGATGTAATCTGAAAATTCTGGGGATGATAAATTGTGACTGATTTCATCTGCTTGAACATCTCTAACCTCCACCCTCGGCGGCATTTTGTAAACCCTCCCTGCGCCGAGGACGGCGCAGGGAGGATTTGCTACCAATCTTTTATCAATTCTGAAAACTCGATAAAACTCTCTGCCTAAATTTTGAGAAAAATTGTCAAAATACCGCAAAGCGGAGGTTGAGTAGGCTGACAGTTTTATCCCTTCGACTAGCTCAGGACACCGCGTCAGTCGTATCGAAACCATAGCGGACATTATTTCACAAGCGCCTTCTTTACAATTCGCTACGATTTCGATACGCTTGGCACGGTGAAGCTGTGCCAAGCTACTCAATCTACGCTAAAAATTAGACTTTTCCAGAGTTTTCAGTATCAATTATTTTTGAGCACTACATCTTAACGAAATTGTTCAATCTGTTTTTGCCAGGCTTCCGGAGAAACGATTAAGAGTAGCCGATCTCCGGCTTCAAAATGGATCTTAGATGTGTTTGAAAACATTTCTTTGCCGCGAAAAACTGCTAATAAATCAATATCTCTAAAGTGTTCTTCTGCACAGAAGGCATTAATCGATTTCCCTACATATTCGCTGTCGGGTTTTATCGTGCCAAGTACTAATTGTTTGTCGTCCGATAAATCGACGGGGATGCCCTTTTCAAGCAGAGGATGCACATCAAGGTGGCTGACAGATTTAGCCAGTTCTAGCTGGCGATCTGCCAGCAAACGCAGGGCATACTTCAATTGTCTGGTTTGGTGAGCGGGCGAATCGGTACGTCCATGAACTTGCCCCTCATACAGGGTTGGGTATTTGGCTCGTCTGGATAGTCCATCCTGCACTAAATATGCCACTGTGATTGCCAGCGCTGCTGGGACAAGCAATTTGTACCCTCCGGTCATTTCTGTGACCATTAATAGAGTGGCAATTGGAACACGCGCCGCTCCGGCAAAGACTGCCGCCATCCCGACGACCACAAATGCAGCGCTAGATTGGTGGAAAAGTTTTGCAAAAACGCCTCCCAACATCGCCCCGATGAACAAACCTGGGGCAAAAACTCCGCCTGATCCCCCCGAAGAGATTGTGAGCGCCAGAGCTACGGTTTTGGCGACAACAAGGAGCAACAATAACTGAAGCGCCAGCCGACCATCAATTGCTTCTTGAATCCAGCCGTATCCGCCGCCTAAAACTTGTGGAATAAAGAGCGCGATAATCCCAACGCCTAACCCACCGAGAGCAGGCTTAACGTGCGGCGGGATGCGGAGGGCTGTGAACCAATCTCGAACACGGTAGAAAATTTCGGGTAAGAGTACACCGACCAAGCCTCCAGCCACACCCAATATTGCGTACCATGAATACGCTATGATATCCGGTCGAGGAAGGTTAACGGGAACGTTGAAAAGCGGCTGGAATCCAACAAATACGCCGTTGAACGTATACGCTACAATAGACCCTAACATTGTATAGAGCAAAACCCAGGCGTCAAATTCCATGCCGCTGTATAAAACTTCTACGGCAAAGAAAGCGGTGCCAATGGGCGAGCGAAAAATGGCAGAAAGCCCTGATGCCATCCCGATTAATAGCAGTGTTCGGCGTTCTTTGTCTGAACGTTTCGTAAGGGTGGCGTAGATTGACCCTATGCCAGCGCTGATCAACGCGGTGGGTCCCTCACGACCGGCTGCCCCGCCGGAGCCGATTGTGATTGCAGACGCAAGCATTTTTAACGGCGCTACACGCGCACGAATGAATCCGCCTGTTCTATGATAGGCTTTGACGGCTGTATCCGTGCCATGCCCTTCGGCTTCGGGCGCAAAGGTGTAGACGAGCCAACCTGCCAAGAGTCCGCCCAAGGTTGTCACGACCGGAATAAGCCATAAGCCATGCGCACCAATGGTTTCTTTTAATACGCCTCCCTCTTCCGGTAAGCCAGGCGGAATATACCCTGCCAGCTTCTCCATGAAAAAGCGATTAGAGACGTGTAACATCCAGGTAAAAAGTTGGGCACTAATTCCACCTACAATACCGAGAAATACTGAGTCGAAAAGCAGACGCTGCTGCCGGCTGATGTTGAGTTTTTCAATAATTTTTTTCATCGTTTCACTCCTTTTCAGGACGCCACGAAAATAGTTGGCGGTCAGCGCAGGGCAGATTTAGAATCGACCGTCGAGTCGAGCTACTTCGTTTTGTCGGGGTTAGTTATTTTCTCCTTCTTCTTTGGGCGCGCGCAGGCATGAGTAAAGGCGTTCGACGTCTTTGCTTTGGATGAATGCCGTTAGTTGGTCGTTTGCCTGAAGTTTGGTTTCTCCGTGCGGGATGAGGACTTTTCCGTCACGGCGAATCGAGATCAGAATGCAGTCATGTGGCAAAGTTTCGGCGAGGCTACCGATCGTTTTGCCGTTTGCTTTTGAGTTTTCGTGAATGTTGATGTCCACAAATTCTGTGCCGTCGATGTTGCGCATTTGCAGGCGCTGGGTACGCTGCTGGATTTCAGCGCGTTTGGTGAGGGCGAGCTTATAGGCTTCGACAATGTCACGACGTTGGATCATACCAATCAGTTTCCGGTCATCTTCGCGTGAGACAACCGGTAGACGCCCAAAACCGCGCCGACTGAGACGATTGAGTGCCTCGCCGATGTTTTCATCCGGAAAGGCTTTTTGGAGATTTTTATATTGTGTGGCGATCTCCCCTACGGTTGTGGTTGAAAGCGGTTTACCGGCATTGATAGCGCGTTCCAAATCGCTGACTGTAACCAAGCCCCAGAGCTTGCCGTAGTCGTCAAGAATTGCCACGCCGTGATGACGGCTATGGTTAAAAGTCGCAGATAGTTCTGTGAGAGTGGTATCAGCGGAAACTGTTACCATTTCAGTGCTCATCACTTCGCTAACCAGCACGCTTTGCATAATATCCACGTCGCGCCCGCGTTGCAGACGGATACCGCGCCGAGTCAATTTAAGCGTGTAGATCGATTCCCCTTTAAGCAAACTTTGCGCGACAAGCGTGGCGATGACGACCGTGAGCATGAGCGGGAGCATGATGTGGTAGTCGCCGGTCATCTCAAAAATAATTAGGACTGCCGTAAGTGGGGCATGTGCCGAGGCAGCGAAGACAGCCCCCATGCCAACCAGCGCGTAAGCGCTGGGCGGAGCCGGAACGCCCGGAAAAAGCATATTTAGCAGAATGGCATAAGCTGTCCCGACCATAGCGCCGGTAAAGAGTGCCGGAGCAAAAACCCCACCCGAACCACCTGAACCTAACGTGAGACTGGTAGCAATGATTTTTAAGAAAATCATCACGATAGCAAACCAAAGCAGGGAATGGTTGGAGAGCGCGCTCTCGATGACATCATGCCCTGAGCTGTAAATGTGGGGAACTTTATCCCAATGGATCCCAGTAATGAAGGGATATGCCAGCGCAGTCAGACCAAGCAACGCGCCGCCGATAGAGGCTTTGAACCATTCGGGGATGGCTTTGAGATTATCGAAGAAATCTTCTGTCCAGTACAGCGTGATGACGAAGGCAGCGCCCGCCAATGCCGCCAGTATGCCCAAGACAGGGTAGAAGGCGTACTCCCAGAGACTATTGATGCCGTATTCAAGCGGAATATGAAATGCGGGCACATCCCCAAAAGCAGACCGCCAGATGACACTGGCGGTGACCGAGGAGACAACCACACTGCTCAGCGAGCGGATGCTTAGCTCCCCCAAAATGATTTCGACCGCAAAGATAACACCGGCGATGGGCGCATTAAAGGTCGCCGCGATACCGCCGGCTGCGCCACAGGCTACTAGGTTACGAACACGATCATCAGAAAGATTGAGTTTTTGCCCCAATGTAGAGCCAAGCGCCGAGCCAACTTGCACAATCGGACCTTCACGTCCTGCAGAGCCACCGGTACCAATGGAAATGGATGATGCGATCGATTTGATGACGGCAACGATCGGGCGGATACGCCCACCACGCAGGGCGACCGCTTCCATGACTTCCGGAACGCCGTGACCTTTGGCTTCGCGGGCAAAAAAATAGATCATCGGTCCGACGAGTAAACCGCCAAGGGCAGGCACAATCACAACGTATGCCGCTCCCCAAGCCGGTGTCACGCGCGGCAGCCAGTCGAATCCTACCCATTCCACGCCCTGAATCAGATAATTGAAAATAATAGCAGCAAGCCCGGTACCTATGCCAACGATCAGTGCGGTACCGATAAAAATGGCTTCTGATCGTGAATGTAGGGATTTTATAAAACGGTTATTTTTCATACATTCTCCTTGGTTATAATAAATACAGACAACCCTTTTTTTAAGGATTGTCGGAAACGCAAGTTTTTATTATAGTCCCGTTTAAAAAAATTAATAGTATAATCTCTGCCGCATATTCTATGGCGTCCTTGCTGGGGCGTCTTTTTTTTGAGGAAAATCATGGATAGATCAAAAATCAAGCGAGTTTTATTCGGGGAACCCTTCCCGAACAGTATGGCAATTCACGAACGGTTGGATAAGGTTCGCGGTTTGGCGGTGTTTGCATCGGACCCAATCAGTAGTAATGCCTACGCTACCGAGGCAGTGATGAGCATTTTGATTGTGCTGGGAAGCGGTGCACTCAGAAATATGACCCTGCCGATCGTGATGGCAATTGCAACCTTAGTACTCATTGTTGTCTTTAGCTATATTCAGACCATTTCACATTATCCCAACGGCGGTGGGTCTTATATTGTTTCGAAAGACAATTTAGGAACGCTACCTTCGCTGATTGCTGCTGCCGCGCTGCTCACCGATTATTCGTTGACCGTGGCGGTTTCGGTTTCAGCGGGTATTCGCGCCATTGTTTCTGCCTTTCCCCAAATGTATGATATGCGGGTTTGGCTTGCGCTGGCGATTATTGCCATCCTAACCTGGATGAACCTGCGCGGCGTGCGCGAGAGCGGTTCGGTTTTCGCTGTCCCGACCTATGCGTTTGTTGGGGGCGTTTTGCTGGTTATTGTGATCGGGATTGCGCGCAGCTTCGAACTTTTTGGCGCAGCGCCGCTCGTTCCACAGCCATATCCTGAACTGCCGGTAGATACCTTAAGTCAGTTAGGTATTTTGTGGATTGTGCTGCGCGCCTTTGCTGCGGGCTGTACCGCATTGACCGGCATTGAAGCAATCAGCGATGGCGTCCAAGCCTTCAAACCACCAGAAGCGAAAAATGCCGCCCAAACGATGGTGAGCATGGGCATTATCGCTATGTCACTTTTTATCGGCATTAGCTTCCTCGCAACCCATCTACATCTGGTACCAACCGAAGAAGGCGAAAGTCTGCTTTCGCAATTGGCGCGCGCTGTTGTGGGCGATGGCTTCCTCTATTATTGGGTGCAGACCTTCACCATGCTCATTTTGGTGTTGGCAGCCAACACCGGCTATCAGGATTTTCCGCGTTTGAGCTATTTCCTCTCGCGTGACAAGTTCATGCCGCGCTGGATGCGTAATCAGGGCGAACGTCTCGTTTTCAATGGCGGCATCATTACGCTCGCCGTGATTGCCTCGGGGATTGTACTTATCTTCCAAGCTGACGAATTCAGAATGCTGCCGCTTTACGCCATCGGCGTTATGATTAGCTTTACGCTTTCACAGTCGGGCATGTTTGTCTTGATGGGCAAGGTCGCCCACCTAAAGCCCGGCGAAAGCATGGATACCAGCGAAACTCACCTACACCACGAACACGGCTGGCAGTGGAAGCGCGCTCTAAACGGACTAGGTGCCATCACGACCTTTATCGTCTTCATTATTTTGGTCGTCACCAAATTCGTGGAAGGTGCCTGGATTATCGTGCTCGTCATCCCCATGCTTATCTTCATGTTCTATAGCATCCATCGCCATTATGACAATGTTGCCGATAACTTGAGCACACGCTCTTTGGTTGAGCGGGAAATTAGTGGCGTTGCCAACGTCGTCATCCTGCCAATTGGCGATGTCCATCGCGGTACATTGCGCGCGTTACAATACGCAAACATGCTCTCCGACGATGTTCGCGCCGTCTACGTTTCCACCGATGCCTCGCAAGAAAAACGCTTCATGGAGCGCTGGAATCGTTTCCCGCACCTGACGGGCAAAGCAAAACTCATCAAGATTGACCACGATTACCGCGACTTCCTGCCGCCACTGATCGACTATATCGAAACAGTCAATTGCGAAGAATTCACAAACGAATCGATTACCGTCATGATTCCTGAAGTCGTCGTCACCAACTTTGCCACCAGCGTCCTGCACAACAAGACCTCCTACATGCTCCGCAGACGCTTGCGCAAGTACCTCGACATCATCATCATCGACATCCCCTTCCACGTTTTAGATCCGGAAAAACGTGCAGCGCTGGCGCGTGGCGAAAACGATGAATGCAACACCTTTGTCGCGGCAAAGGAAAAAGAAGCCGTTACACCCACGGAAGAAGAACCTGATACCGAAGAATAGATAGCAAAAACCGAGTGTTTTGAAAACACTCGGTTTTTCTTTTACGACCTATAACAATCTGCATCAACGCTGCCTGCGCGTCAGATAGCAATGGTAAAATCGATTTGTCCGTTCGCAGAAAAGGGAAAATAATGAAACGTCAATTACAAGAAACCGTACAGCCCGGCATATTTACTGAATGGCAAGAAGTGGACGTAGAGATTTACGCCTTCATTGACATCGGCATAAGAGTCGTCATCAACGATGAGTACTTGGGATTGGTCTATGAAAATGATCTATATGACAAATACCACAAGGGACAAAAACTCAAAGCCTATATCCAGCGTATTCGCGAAGATGGGAAAATAGACGTTTCTTTTCAACCCAAGAAAAGCGAGCTTGTCCCGATGACGGCAGCCAAGATTTTGGCACACCTTGAAGCATCCGGTGGGAAATCACACTTCCACGATAAAAGCTCCCCGGAAGAAATCCGGCGTGAATTTCAGGTCAGCAAAAAAGTTTTTAAGCAATCAATTGGAAAGTTATATAAGCAAGGCAAAATAAAGCTCACCGATGGTGGGATAGAGCTAGTGTAATAAGGAATGAGAATTCAATAATATACAAAGGTATCCCAGTTCCTGAGCGGCAGGCGGCAGTTGTTGAGCCTGAAGTCGAAGGACGGCGTTCCCTGAAAATCGCCCTTCGACTGCGCACTTCACTACCGTTCAGCGCTCCGCTCAGGGGGGTAATTTTGCACTTTATTTAATCTTCATTCCTAAATAAGAAAAAGATAATCTTTAGACTACAAAAGTCTTGAAGACTTTTGTAGTCTTCTTATTTCCCTACTTCCCCTCAGCGATCTCCGTCAACGCCTCGCCCAATTTACGCACTTCCTCGATCGTGTTGTAGTGTGTTGCGCCAACGCGCACCATGCCGCCGCTCTCTTCCAAACCCAAGCGTTCAGTGACGTTAATGGCGTAATAATTCCCGTCCCAAACGTAGATGCCGCGTTCGTCGAGCTTTTCCGCCACCGTGCGCGGATGCAAGTCGCCGAGGCGGAAGGAGAACGTCGCCACGCGCTCATCCGTACGGCGCGGATCGGTGTTGCCGTAGAGCCGCAAACCGGGCACAAATTCAAAAGTTGAGAGCAGTGCCTGATTGAGTTCCTGCTCGTAAGCGTGGATGGCTGCCATGCCCTTTTTAAGCGTCAGCACGCGCCCGCTGTACCCATCTTCCATAAAGAGATCGGCGTATTCTGCGCCAAACTTTTCACCAACCCACTCAAAATATTCGATAGCGCCCAACACGCCCGCAATCCCTTCGTGGTTTTGGGTACCGGTTTCAAATTTATCGGGCAAGTCGTTGCTCGCGGGGCGCACTTTGTACGCTTTTAGTTCTTCAAGCAGCGCCTTTTTACCGTATAAAACGCCCGCATGCGGACCAAAATATTTATACGGCGAGGAGACCAAAAAATCCGCGTCAATACGCTGCACGTCGATCATACCGTGAGGCGCGTACTGCACCGCATCCACATAAACCAGCGCGCCGACTTCGTGCGCCATTTTGATGATTTTCCTGATCGGATTAATTGTGCCAAGTGAGTTCGAGGCATAACCGACCGCCAATAGTTTCGGCTTCCGCTCAAGGGCGGCTGCCAAACTGTCCATGTTGAGACTGCCATCTTCCACATCGAAGTCGACCCAGTTGACGACCGCCCCTCTGTCCTCGGCGGCTAACAACCACGGGGTCACGTTCGCATCGTGATCAAGGCGTGTGACCACAATTTCGTCTCCCGCATTCCACATCCGCGAAATCGAGCGGCTAATGTGCAGCGTCAGCGTGGTCATATTATTGCCAAAGATAATTTCTTCGGGGCTGGCAGCGTGATAAAAATCTGCCATCGCCTGATGCGCGGCGTCCAGCACCGCGTCCGATTGGCGGCTGGTTTCAAATACGCCGCCGTGATTGGTGTTGTGCTCAACCAGATATTGGTTGATGCGGTCGAGGCTTTGCTGGCAAATTTGCGTGCCGCCAGGACCGTCAAAATAGATCGCGGGGCGCGCCAGCGCCGGAAATTGTGCCCGGATTTCAGAAATATTGAGTGCCATTTTTTCTCCTTTAGTCAGCCGAGAGATTCGGCTTTGGCAAAATCTTCGGGGGTGTTTAAATTCCAAAACGCCAGCCCATCAGGGTTGAGGGCTGCCGTTTCAGCGACAGACAGGACGTGGGCATTGACAGCATCGAACCACGCAATCACTTTCCACTGGTTTGCCTCCAGCGCCCTTTCGATGGGATCGAGACAAATATTACGGCGATAAAGAGCATGCAGTGGCTCCAAGCCATTTGGGGTTTGCGGGATGACAATATCCGCTGCGCGCGTGGACATCAGCTTGGTGGCTGCCCGAAAAAATTGACTGCTGGCAAAGGGCATATCGCACGCCACCACCGCGACCTGATCTTGGGTTGCGGATTTGAGCGCGGTATACAAACCGCCCAATGCCCCGCGCTCCGGCACAATATCGCGGAAGAGCGGTACGCCGAGAAAAGCGTAGTTTTCGGGCGCGTTGGTGGTGACAATAATCTCATCCGCGAGCGGGGCGAGGCGCGCCAACACGGTTTCGATGAGCGGCTTGCCGTGAAAGGGCATCAGGGCTTTGTCCTGTCCCATACGGCTGGATTTGCCACCGGCTTGAATGGAGAGGGTTAACATAACCAGCCGCTCAGGTCGCGCTCGATCAGTTTCCCCAACTTATCCACATCTTCCCCAAAATAATCCACAAGATATGCACGAAATTCAGGGGGCATATCCACACGTTTGGTAGCGGTGGTATTCAGGCGCTCAATCTTGTTGTAGACGACCGAAACCCATTCCATAAAACCCGCCCCAAAGCGTGAAATCGTCTTCATAAAAAGATTGTAGACCTTTGGCGAGGGGTGAAAAAGTTTTGCCAAAAATTGTGATTTATTCTGAAAATTGGCATTTACCGGCGTGAAATCTTCGCGCCCATCCGAGGGGATTTCAAGAAAAGCGAGCAAATCTTCGTAGGTCGCTTTGGCGTCCTTTTTCCAATCATCAAGCAAAATAATCTTGATTTGCTCGCGCGGATAAATGGCAAAGAGTTTTTCGAGATATTGGCTAAATTTTCCCAGTTCACCATACATCAGCAAATCGACTTCGCGCAGATTTTTGGGCAACGCTTTGCCCGCCTTGCGCGCTTCTTGCAAATTCCATGCTTTTTGCAGGTCTTCTTCATCGTCGCGCAAGAGTGTCAGGTTGAGCTGATGGTAAGAATGTACAAAATCGACCGGGTTGCGCAAACTAACGATAATCTTTGCCTGCGGCAGAGCGGCGTACATTTTCTCAAAAGCGTCCCTTGAAAAGAGGTAAAAAGGCGAGGCTTCCCCAATGCCGATATGGGCATCGGTCGCTTCCGCAAATTGACGCAAATAATCGTCGTAACTGCGAAAGTCGATCTTACGCAGGGCGGGAAAATCCTCGGCGAAATAATTCAACTCCTTAACCTTCGACATAAAGATTTGCGGATGTGCGGAAAGGTAGGCGTACAGCGCAGTCGATCCGCAGCGCGGTGCGCCAGCAACAATAAAAGTGGGTTCTCTCACGAAATAATGCTCCTAAAGCACGTCATTGCAAGGCAGCCTTATCGCCGAAACAATCCCCAAGATGCTGTGGGGGGACTGCTACGTCACAAGTGCGCGCTCCTCGCAGTGACGCAAAGTTATGTTTCTTGCAAATTCTTAATCAACTTCGCCGGTACGCCGCCAACCATTGTACGCGGCGCGACATCTTTATTCACTACCGCTCCTGCCGCGACGACGGCACCCTCCCCAATCGTCACACCTGCCAAAATGATTGCGCCTGCGCCAACCCAAACATGGTCTTCGAGCGTGATCGGTTGGGTTTGCGTCGCGCGCGTTTCGCCGGGCGTAGTTTGCAAATCGTGCATCACCGTCTCAAACATCACGCCGGGACCGATCTGGCAGTACGCGCCGATTTTTATGGGCGCATCCGGGCAGCCAAAACGGATATGGGTGTTCAAAAAACTGCGCTTGCCGATATAAATATTTTTCGCTTTTCCAAAAGGACGGATGCTGAGCGGTCCGTAGATTAGAGCAGCCCCGTCGATATGGATGCCCGCTAATTTATACAAAAGAAAACGCCCGTATTCAAAAAATTTAATACGGGGAATAAGATGATTGGCAATCGGAAGAAAAATCATTTCACGCATAGAAACTCCGCGCTCTGTTTTGGCATTCTCTTTCGCTCGGCACTACTGCTGCCTCGCAAAGACGCAGTGCAAAATTACGAAGAACTTAATTTACCAGACCTCTTGCATAAGTGCTCTAGCCACCGTCCCCGGCGGCGATATTTGCGAGAAACCCGCGCCGAGGACAGCGCGGGGAGCAGGAGAAAAACAGACTTTTGCAAGAAGTCTATTGATGTTACGCGGTGATGAGTGACACCAGTTAATTTACGCTGCTATAGCGCTTCTTATGGAACTTGCAACATTTCATCTTCAGGCAATTCGGGCGCATCGTCAGTCTTGGCAGCATGGGTATAACCAAATCCCAGATATGCCCCAAAGAAAAAAATCAAACCGCTGAAATAAACCCAAACCATAAAAGCCATCACAGTTGAAACCGAACCATAAACCAGATTCGATGTAGAAAGCAAACGGACGACATATCCCACAAAAAAACGTTTTGCCAACGCCCAAATAATACCGGCAGCAGATGCACCAATAAAAACATCCGCCCAGGCAGGCGTAGAGTGCGGTAAAAATCGGTAAACCGAAGCAAATAAAACAATATTAATCAGGGCGGAAAAAACAAAGCCCACCCCCGTATACAAAAAACTGGGCGACGATGGCAAATAACTCTGCAAGAGCGGCGCAATCCAAAGCTCAAAAAAGAGAAAAAGCAACACAAAAAGCCCAAAAGTGCCCACCAGCAAAACTGCCAAACTGCGATACCGCAAACGCGAACGCACATCCTGCCTGCCGCCACTCCAGATTGAATCCAGAATACGCGTAATAATGCTAAATAAACCTGAGCTTGCCCAAGTCAACAAAATCAACGCCATCAGCGTCGCACTGGAGCGTGAACGGATCACATGGTCGATATTATCGCCTAATATTTTCGATATATTGGGCACAATAAACTCAAACTGATTAATCAACTCACTCTCCACCCAAAGTGGGTCAAACCAATAACTCGCCACAGCTACAATCAGCAGAATCAGCGGGAAAAACGAAAAAAACGCAAAATAGGCAGTGCCTGCTGCTGACAAAATCGAGTTTAACGAAAACGCATTTTTAAGTGCGTCCTCCCAAATATGTAGATGATCTTTGATGGTCATAGCTACCTCGCGCCTATTATAGAACATTTTCATATTAAAAAGAGTCCCAAGGTTGCGCACAATCTATAATCGGCGCACGCATTCATAGGAGAAAATCATGGAAAACTACCTCGGCGAACTCGCAGCACTGGGCACCTCGCTCAGCTTTTCTTTTGGCTCAATGCTCTTTACCTTTGCCGGTCGCAAAATCGGTTCCATCAATGTCAATCGTATTCGTTTGGTATTTGCTGCCATCTTTCTCACCCTCACCCATTGGTTTACGCTAGGCAGCTTTTTCCCGTTCGACGCTGCCCCGGAGCGTCTCTTTTGGCTTGCTGCTTCCGGCGTTGTTGGTCTGGTCATTGGCGATCTTTTCCTCTTTCAAGCCTTTGTCATCGTCGGACCGCGCATTTCGATGCTGCTGATGAGCCTCGCGCCGATCATCGCCGCCATGCAAGCCTGGATATTTTTAGGCGAAAAATTGAATGCGGGACAGATTTTTGGGATTTTGCTAACCGTTGGCGGTGTGGCTTGGGTCATCCTTGAGAAACAGGGAAAAAGCGTCCACAACCCCAAATATGGACAGGGGATTTGGCTCGGGCTGGGGGGCGCTATTGGGCAGGCTACCGGCTTCGTTCTCGCCAAAAATGGCGTGGGCGGCGACTTTTCGCCGATTTCCGCTAACCTGATTCGGATGAGCGCCGCGCTGATTGTGCTGTGGGGGCTTACCTTTATGCAGGGACAGGCAAAGCAAACCCTCTCGACCTTTTTTTCCACCCCAAAGGGGATGCTGGCGACGGTTGGGGCATCTTTTGTGGGTCCTTTTTTAGGCGTGTCGCTTTCGCTTTTTGCCTTACAGCGGATCGAAGTGGGGGTGGCAAGCACGCTCACTTCGCTGCCGCCCGTTCTTTTGTTGCCAATCAGCTATTTTTTCTTTAAAGAACGCTTTGGCTGGGGCGCGGTGGTTGGCACTTTTGTCGCGATGGCGGGGGTGGCGGTACTCTTTTTGGTTTAGGCATCCCGCTTGATTGACTGACAAAACTATTTGGGCACTTTTTTACCACTGAGACCACAGAGCGCACAGAGTTTTTGAGAAAAAGGAGAGAAAAACAAAGACGAAATGCCCCAAAAGGCTTCAAACTCTCATGCTTTTCTTGCTTTTTCTCTCTTTTTTTAAACTTTCTCCGTGTTCTCTGTGAACTCTGTGGTGAAGTTTTGAGATTTGTCAGTCAATCAGGGCATCCCGCTCAGATAACGGAAACAAGCCCAATACCACGTCCGAAACGAAAAGAACCCGCTCGATTGAGCGGGTTCTAAAGTCTTAGAAGTGACTGTCACCTTTGAGGACTCGTAACTCCTGCAATCTGTCGGAGAAGGAGCGTCATGATGATTTATATGTTGCCTTCGCAGGTGACAGTCACTTTTGTTTTCCCATTAGTCATCCATATGTTCGATGATGGCGTCGCCGAATTCGGAGCATTTCAGCAGGGTGGCGCCGTCCATGAGACGTTCAAAATCATAGGTGACGGTTTTGGCTGAAATTGCGCCGCTCATTCCTTTGAGAATGAGGTCGGCAACTTCGTCCCAACCCATGTAGCGGAACATCATCTCGCCGGAGAGGATGACGGAGCCGGGGTTGACTTTATCGAGGTCGGCGTATTTGGGGGCGGTGCCGTGCGTGGCTTCAAAGATGGCTGCGCCGGTTTCGTAGTTGATATTGGCGCCGGGGGCGATGCCCATGCCGCCGATTTGGGCTGCGAGAGCGTCGGAAAGGAAGTCGCCGTTCAGGTTCATGGTGGCGAGTACGTCAAATTCTTTTGCACGGGTGATGGTCTGCTGGAAGACGATGTCGGCGATGGTGTCTTTGATGAGCAGTTTCGATTTCCACTGACCGTTGCCGTGGGTTTCCCAGAGGGCGAGGGCTTCTTCGACTTCGGCGACAATCTCAGCTTGTTTGTCGGGCGCCATCATGTCAAAGCCGGGGTCGATCATCTTGGCGTTTTCTTCGACAGTCAGATCAGGATTCTTGTCTTTGTTGCCCAAAATCCAGGTTTCACGCTCGGTAACGATCTCGTTACGGAAGTCGGTTTTGGCAACTTCGTAACCCCAAAGACGGAATGCGCCTTCGGTGTATTTCATGATATTGCCTTTGTGTACCAAGCTGACGGTGTGACGACCGTTATCCAGCGCCCACTGAATAGCGGCGTGGACGAGGCGTTTTGAGCCTTCTTCGGAGACCGGTTTGATGCCGATGCCGGCTGTGTCGGGGAAGCGCATTCTCTTATAGCGTTCGGGGAAGTTTTCTTTGAAGAGTTCTTTGAATTTCTTGTTGTCTTCTGTGCCGTATTCAAATTCGATGCCGGCGTAGATATCTTCGGTGTTTTCACGGAAGATGACCATATCTACATATTCAGGATGTTTGACGGGGGAGGGGGTACCCTCAAGATAAACAACCGGACGCTGGCAAACGTAAAGATCGAGCAGTTTGCGCAGAGCAACATTCAGTGAGGTGATTCCGCCGCCGATGGGGGTGGTCAGGGGTCCCTTAATCCCGACTAAGAATTCGTTGAAAGCATCGATGGTTTCGCTGGGCAGCCAATCGTTGAACAGTTTGAAGGCTTTTTCACCGGCGTAGACTTCCATCCAGTGGATTTTGCGTTTGCCGCCATAAGCTTTTTCGACGGCTGCGTCGAAAACGCGGACAGAGGCTTTCCAGATGTCACGACCGGTGCCATCACCTTCGATGAAGGGCATGATAACCTGATCGGGAACCTGCAATTTGCCGTCAACCATTGTGATTTTTTCGCCTTCGGCGGGAACTTTGATTTTTTCGTAACCCATTTGAGTTTTCTCCTTTTGGTGAGTTTTCTTATAATGCCGCAAAAGATTATAGCAAGGCAGCATAGGCAAGGTCAGTGACGATTGTCATTTTGATTGTGTTTAGATGCAATTGACAACAACTTCTGATAGTGTTTTTTGAATGAGGGCTGATTTTACGAGGCGGTGCTTTTCGACGAAACACTCTTTTCAGGGGTGCATTAGTCACTCCCCGCCACAGGCTTCATGTCACCACGAGCGGCTGACAGGGCAAAATACAACTTTGTGAAGCGGTCTCCCGCATGTTTAGGGGATTGCTTCACGTCGAAAAGAGTCGGGATTCGCAAAGACATAGGCAGTTATGTTGAAAACGTGTCCTACAGAGGTACAATAGTATAAAAATTTCTAGTTCTAACAAATTTTGTGATTTACAATTTTTTTTGACATCACAGTGCAGCTTCGCTAGTTCGCATGGGCTTTGTAAAACTAGCGCTACCGGTGGCTCCTGAGCTTGTCGAAGGGTTACCGCCGTGCGGCAAGCAAAATCAACAACAACCTTGTCTAAAAGCACGATTTTGACGATTAATTTTGCCCGCGCGGACGTAAACGAACCGTGCTATATCTACACACCCCACGAAATGGATTCATAAAAAGGAGATCACAAAAAACGGTAGCACCAGAAAAAATTATTCTATCTAAAGGAATCTCAACATGACCAAGTTTCTGAACAAATGGCTGCGTAAAGCGCACCGCTGGATATCTGTCCCCACCTTTCTTTCAATCCCGATCATGCTTTTTGTACGCATGACCAAAGGCGCTTATTTCACGGTCTCGCCACAATTTGAAGCAGCGCAACAATTACTAATCTTCCTGTTGGCACTCAGTGGCGCTTACCTTTATTTCATTCCTTACATTGTTAAATCACAGCGTAAAAAGAAAAAATCTTCTTCATAGGCAGATTTTTGTCGTTTCCATACTACATTGAGAGAGTGTGTCGCACCTTTGGCGTAGAGACAAGTACCTGAGCATAAGTAATTTAGTAAAAGCTGCCCCCTCCCAGCCTCCCCTAAATGCGACGATAGTGTTGTCGAATTTAGGGGAGGGCGGCTACTTTCCCCCCAAATTCCATGCTTTTGGCATTTGGGGAGATAAAGGGGGGCTGTTTTTTCATCATAAAATAGAGATGGTTCAAATATTAGTGGACACTTTTCTTTTAGCCGTTCACGGTTTTACCCGTAAACTAGCGAAAAAGACATCAAAACAGCCTGTTTTTCGCAATATTTATCCGTTTCTCTGGCTTTTTGCCCGAATAGGCTTTTTATCGTTTTAAAAGTGTCCACTAATTTATTCGCGAAAATGAACCATCTCCTATTTTCTCATCAAAATCTTCTTCGTAGCTTGGCGTGAGCCAATAACGATTGAGATGCGGCTTTATATCAGCTTCTTTTTAACAATACCTTCGCCAAAACAGCTTAAAAAAAAGGGCTTACTGTAGTAAAGTTGAGTTCATCAAAAGCAACAACTACAGGAAGCCCATGATGAACATT
>JANTFU010000003.1 GCA_024763295.1 Anaerolineales bacterium | reverse complement strand
GAGGGGGGCGATCAAGCGCTAAGGCTTCTAGCCGATACACTCCAAAGTCAGTGCCGAAGCGAAGATACGGTTTGCCGCTATGCTGGTGATGAGTTTGTCGTCATCTTATACAACACATCTGCGGAAGCTGCATTTGAACGCACACTGGAGTGGAAAGAAGCACTGTTAAAAAAGCCAATTGAGATAGGAGAGCATACATTCAAAATCTCCTTTTCCGCTGGAGTAGCGCAATACCCCTCACGCCAAATCAGCGTAGAAGAACTGCTGGATTATGCTGACCAAGCACTTTACCGAGCGAAAGAAAACGGACGCAACCAGACAATGATCTATGCGCATCCAACAGAAGGGAGTAACGAATTAGTGCCGCGGAAGACCTGAAATCCGCACCGAACAGGTAGCTACCACTTTTAAATTCTGGAACGAGAGAAACGCTCTACTTAGAATTAATCTTCTTAAAAACGCAAATCATTGGCGAAAATTCGCGCTGATTAGCGGTTTTCAAACAGTTCTTAGAAAAGAAAAAACGGGTCACGAAATTCGTGACCCGTTTTGCTTGCTGTGAAAAAATCTGCTTAGAGATTGACCAACTGCCTAGCAGCTTCGTAAGCCCAATTAAAAATCGATGCGGGCACTAAGCTGAGGATGACGGTCGCAGCCGCCATCAACACCCAGGTGAATTGGAGCCAACCTTCGTTATCGGTAGTCGGTTCACCTTCGCGCATGTACATGATGACAACCACGCGCAAATAGTAGAACGCCGAGATGAGCGAGGTCAGGACGCCGATGATGGCGAGCCAGTACATATCAATCGCGATAACTGACTGGAAGAGGTAAAGTTTCCCCACCAACCCAAATGTAGGCGGCAAACCGGTCAACGAGAGCATGAAGATGGTCATCGAGGCTGCCATGAGGGGATTCTTTTTGCCCAGACCGGCGTAATCTTCCAGATTAAGACCTTTGCCTTCAGCGTTTTCCAGAGCAATCACAATGCCCCATGAGCCAAAGTTGGTTAAGGCGTATACGGCAAGGTAGATAATTCCTGCGGCGACGGCTGAAGCAGCGATCTCACCACCTCTCCCGAAAGCAACAAACGCCATGAGGATGTAGCCAGCGTGCGCGATGCTAGAATATGCCAGCATACGCTTGATGTTGGTCTGTGCAACGGCGGTGACGTTACCGACAATCATCGTCAGCGCAGCGAGAACGGCGAGGACAGGTGCCAAATCTCCGGCGAGGGACGGGAAAGCGATTACGAAGACGCGCATTAGCGCAGAAAAACCAGCAATCTTAGCACCAGCCGCCATAAAAGCGGTCACCGAGGTGGGGGCGCCTTCGTAGACATCCGGCGTCCACATGTGGAAGGGGACAGCCGCCACTTTGAAGGCGAATCCAACCAAAATGAGCGCCGACCCAGTCAACATCAGGGGGACGTTCGCGGCTCCGCTTGCCGCAGCAGCGGCAATATCCAACAGGGCAGTTGCTTGCGTTGCGCCGAAGACCAGCGCAATCCCATAGACGACGAAGCCACCGGAAAAAGCACCGAGCAGGAAGTATTTGATGCCCGCTTCACCGGAGTTCCCCTTGGGCTGGGCAATTGCTGCCAAAATATAAAGCGGAATGGAGAGCAATTCGAGGGCGATGAAAACCACAATCAGGTCGGAGGCTTGTGCCATGAGCATCATGCCGACAACACTGAATAACATCAGGCTGTAGTATTCGCCGCGCTCGATGTCCATGCGCTTGAGGTAGTTGTATGCCACCGAGATACCCAGTAAGCCTGAGAACAAAAGCAGCAAGTTAACAAAGGTCGCAAAGCCATCTAGCAGTACCATACCGCCAAAACCGATATAGGTATCGGTACCAGCTAATGAGATGGTAAAGCCAGCGGTTAGCGCCAAACCGGCTGCCGCCAGCAGGGCTGTCCAGCCTTTGCGGTCGTTGGGGATAAAGAGGTCCACCACGAGCAAAAGCAGCGCCCAGACGGTCAGCACGATAATGGGTAAAAGTGTGTATAAATCGGCTTGGGTCATAAAATCTTATCTCCTATGGAGGAGTGAAGCCGTGATGCGCGATGTGTGAAGCGTGATTTTACAGACACGCTTTACACATCACATTTCACGTTTTTAGTGCATTGCCGCTTGCAAAATGGCGACGAGATTATCCACTGCGGGAGCAATCAGTTCAAAGAAGGGTTTCGGGTAGAGACCAATCCAGAAGATGAAGATCAAGAGCGGTGCAACAGTAATGATCTCGCGCGCGCTGAGGTCACGCAGAGCGTGTCCATGCTCTTTGACGGTTTCGACAATCGAACCGGTAGGACCGAGGAAGATTTTCTGGTACATGTAGAGCATGTAGACGGCAGCCAGAATGACGCCGATGGCAGAGAGACCGGCAAACCAAGGAGAGCCGATGGCTTCAGAGCCAAAGGCACCCAGCAAAATGGTAAATTCACCGACAAAGCCGTTTAGACCGGGCAAGCCCATCGAAGAGAGCGTAACAACCAGCATGATGCTGCCGTAAACGGGCATAATCTTCCATAAACCGCCGTAGACGTCAAAGTCACGGGTGTGGGTCTGTTCGTAGACCATACCGACCAAGAGGAACAACGCGCCGGTGCTAAGACCGTGATTGATCATTTGGAGGATACCGCCTTGAATACCCTGCGAATTGAGGGCAAAGAGACCGAGCATCACGAAACCGAGATGGCTGATGGATGAATAAGCAACCAGTTTTTTGATGTCCTGCTGATAGTAGGAAACGATTGCGCCGTAGATGATGCCAACGACAGCGAGACCTGCCATCATCGGGGCGAAATGGATCGCTGCTTTCGGGAAGAGGGGCAGGTTGAAGCGGATGAAGCCGTAGGTGCCCATCTTTAGCAGGACGCCTGCCAAGATGACCGAACCCGCAGTGGGCGCCTGAACGTGAGCATCAGGCAACCACGAGTGGAGGGGCCACATCGGCACTTTGATGGCAAAGGCGATCGCAAAGGCAAGGAAAAGCCAAATCTGCGTTTCAGCCGGGATGCCGCCCATTCTGATCAAGTCCGGGACGGCGAAAGTGCCCTGATGGATACCCAGCCACAAGATGGCGAGCAGCATCAGCAGGGAGCCAGCCATCGTGTAGAGGAAGAATTTAATCGACGCGTAGATGCGCTGCGGACCACCCCAAATGCCGATCAGGAAGTACATCGGGACGAGGGTGAATTCCCAGAAGATATAGAAGAGGAACAAATCCTGCGCCATGAAAACGCCGAGCATCCCGGCTTCGAGCAAGAGGAAGAAGATGTTGAAGTCTTTTTCACGCTCTTCGATCGCCGACCAAGTTGAAAGGAGAGCGATCGGGGTCAGGAAGGCGGTCAGGAGTACGAGCAAAATGCTCAATCCATCCACGCCCATGTAGTAGGAGATATTCCAGTTCGCAACCTGAATCCAAGATTCGTTGATGGTGAGTTGAAGATTGGGGTTAGCCGGTTGGAATTGGCTCAGGAGCCAAAGGGAAAGTCCAAAAGTTGCCAAAGCAGTCAGCAATGAGATCCAACGAATGAGCACTTTGTTTTCTTTATTGACAAAGAGCAGCAAAAGCACGCCAATCAGCGGGAAAAATGTGACTACATTAAGGGGATTCGACATAAAGTCCATAGTCTGTCCTCGTTTTATCTCTTACTTGAAGAGAAGATATCCTAAAATCGCAACCACGCCCAAAAGAACGGAGAGAGCATAACTGCGTACGAAACCATTTTGCAAGCGACGCAAGCTTTCAGATGAACGCTTGGTCAGGTCTGCCAGCCAATCGGCAACAGCATTGATGATGCCCATGTCGACGGGGTCAGAGAGGAAAGCAGCCAGCCATTTGAAGAAACCGTAGATGACGCTTTCGTGGAACCAGTCGTGCCAGAAATTCCAATCGAGGGTAATGGAAAGGAATTTTGCCAATTTCTGGAAGGGATCGAGGACAACGGCTTTGTAGCCTTCATCAACGAACCATTTGTTTTCCATGCCGGTGAAGATCGGTCCGAGCGCTTTCTTAAGCGGATCGGGCTGACCTGCCTTGATGGGATTCTTGCCGTAAATCAACCAAGACAAGAAGATGGCAAGCAGCGCCAACAAGGTCGAAACACCGGCGACGCCGAGATTGAGCGGCAAGTCTTCAACATGCCCGATTGTGTACTCAAGCCAATGCCCAAGATTATGGAAGCCTTCAAAAGGCAGGTTAAGTGCGCCGCCGAAGACCGCCAAGAAAGCCAAGAACATCAGCGGGACAGTCATAATTGGCGGACTTTCTTGGGCATGTTTGGCAACTTCGGTGCGTTCCTTGCCATAGAAAACCATCCAAATTTGACGCCCCATGTAGAAGGCGGTTAGGAAAGCGGCAATGGCAAGCAACCAATAAACACCGGGGAAATGTTCAGCGTGGAGTTTGGCATCCAGCAAAATCTCATCCTTCGACCAGAAACCGGCGAAGGGGAAAATCCCGGCGAGAGCGAGCGTCCCTGCCAAATAGAGCCAAAAAGTGACCGGCATCTGCTTGCGGAGGTTGCCCATATTGCGCATGTCGCCGGGGTCGAAGACTTCTCCATCTTCGTGATGGGCATCCGCATCAGCATGGTCGCCATGTCCATGAGCAAGGTGGTGATGTCCGCGTTCCATGCCAAGAATAACGGAACCAGCAGAGAGGAAGAGCAAAGCCTTAAAGAAAGCGTGAGCGGCGAGATGGAAAATACCCGCTACATACGCGCCCGTTCCAACGGCAGCAACCATGAAACCAAGCTGACTAATTGTGGAATAGGCGAGCACCTTTTTGATGTCATACTGTCCAACCGCAATCGTCGCGGCGAAGAGCGCGGTCACTGCCCCAATCATTGCCACAATATAGGATGCGCTGTGGACGACCGAGTAAAGCGGCGCGGAACGGACGACAAGATAGACACCGGCTGTGACCATGGTTGCCGCGTGGATCAGCGCCGAGACGGGCGTAGGACCCGCCATTGCGTCCGGCAACCAAACATAAAGCGGCACCTGAGCTGATTTACCGGTAACGCCAATCAACATGAAGAGCGTAATCGCTGAAATCACATAAGGGTCGGGGTGCGCAGCCGCAGCTTCAAAGACTCCATCAAATTGGAGTGTGCCGAAGTGCCAGAAGGTGGTAAAAATCGCCAGGAGGAAACCAAAGTCACCAACGCGGTTGGCGATGAAGGCTTTTTTACCGGCTTCAGCATTTGCCGTGCTCTTACGACCGAGGGTGTCAAAGTCGTACCAAAAGCCGATCAGCAAGAAAGAGCACAGACCGACACCTTCCCAACCGACAAAGAGCATCAGGTAAGAGTCGCCACTGACGAGAATCATCATCATGGCGATAAAGAGGTTCAAGAAAACGAAGAAACGGCGGAAGCGCTTGACTTCATCGTGGAAACGCACATCTTCGTGCATGTAGCCGATGGCGTAAATATGGATGAGCGTCCCAACGCCGGAGACGACCAACATCATCACCGTCGATAGCGAGTCGACACGGAAAGTCCAATCCAATTGGAGTTGCCCAATATGGATCCACTCCGCAAAGGGAACAGTTTGCAACTCGCCATGTACGGCATTTAGCGAATATGCCAGCAAGACCGAGACAACAAACGCCGCGCCCGATGCCAAACTTGCCACCGTCCCCACAGCCTTTTCGCTCATCTTGCCGCCGAAAATCATATTGATCAACAAACCGATTACCGGAAAGAAGACCAGCCAAGGGGCTAAATGGAAGAACAAGCCGGAGGTTGCAGCTTCAGAAAAATTCATCTTGGCTTATCCTTTCAAAACATTAATTTCGTCGACATTGATGCTCTTCTTCGAGCGGAAGATTGCCACAATCAACGCCAAACCAACCGCAACTTCTGCTGCGGCAACGGTCATGATGAAGAAAACGAAAACCTGCCCATTAAGAAGATCATGCGCACTGGCGAAAGCCACAAAAGCCAAATTCCCAGCATTGAGCATCAACTCGACCGACATGAAAATAATCAGCGCATTGCGGCGAATAAGCACACCGGTCGCGCCGATGACAAAAAGAATGGTGGAGAGACCAACGTAGTAATTTACAGAAATACCGTCCATTAGCGCTCTTCTCCTTTCTTCCTACTTGTCAAAACAATCGCACCAACCATCGCCACCAAAAGCAGAATGGAAGTCGCTTCAAAGGGCAACACATATTCACTAAAGAGCAATTGCCCAATCAATTTAGGATTCCCTGCATCCGCCGCAGGAGAGCTGATAATGCCAGCCGCTTTCTGCGTAGAAATCAGAAAAGTGCCTTCAACCGCCAAGATAACTGCCAAGCCAACCGCCAGCCATTTTTGCCACGGGAGCGTATTCCCTTCAGGGAGCGGATCTGCGCCCAGCAACATGATGACAAAGATGAAAAGCACCATAATCGCACCGGCATAAACCGTTACCTGCGTGATGGCAATGAAGGGCGCACCCAAAAGCAGATAGAAAACTGCCACGGTCGCAAAATTCAAGACCAAAAAGAGCGCCGAATAAACGGTATTGCGGCTGAGCAACATGCCCAAGGCAGAAATCACGGCAACAGTAGCGAGTATCAGAAATAAAACAAGATTAACTGTCATAGCTCACCTTTAGTAGCCTTTGGGATTTTCCATCTTCGGAATCGAGCGCGTATAAACACCCGGTTCCGTTTTCTGCGGGGTCACGCCTTCGGTGGAGTTCTTCAACAAGACCGCTTTATCAGCGATGGCATCAAAACGACTCTCGAAGGTCACTTCATATTCCTTGCCCATCACAATCGCTTGGGTCGGGCAGGCGTCTTCACAATAACCGCAGTAAATACAGCGCAGATAGTTGATTTCATAGGTGCTGGCATAGCGGTCGCCGGGGGAGTAACGTTCTTCGTCGGTATTTTCCGAGGCTTCAACGAAGATTGCATCCGAGGGACAAGCTGCTGCACAAAGAGCACAACCAATGCACTTTTCTAAACCATTCTCATAGCGTTTCAGTTCATGATGACCCTTGTAGCGTGGACGCACTTCGCGCTTCACTTCCGGATACTGAATCGTAACCGGCTTATCAAGCATCATCTTGAACGTGGTCTTCAAACCACGTAGCAACTCAGCGAGCATTTGCCTTCCTCCTTAGAGAAAGATTGATGGATTGCACAGCAATAAAACCGGCAACCAGAGAAAGCACAGGAATCAACCACTGCATCTCCAGCAAAATACCGGTCGCTGTAATAAATACCAAAACGAGCGAAAGCGGCAGCAAAATCTTCCAGCCGAAAGCCATCAGGCGGTCGTAGCGCAAACGCGGGAACGAAGCACGGATCCAAATCATGAAGAAGAGCAAGATAAAAATCTTCAAGAACATATACAAGGGTCCTAATAAGGGCGTTTGCTCAACAAAGGGACCATCATAGCCACCAAGGAAGAGTGTCGCGATAATCGCAGAGATTGAGATCATCTTGGTGTATTCAGCCATGAAGAAGAGCGCAAATTTCATGCCGGAGTATTCCACGTTATAACCGGCGGAAAGCTCTTGTTCGGCTTCCGGCATATCAAACGGTGCCCTGTTCAATTCCGCGAGCGTGGCGATGAAGAAAACAATCGCGCCCACCGGCTGCCAGAGAACGAGCCAGCCGCCCTCCATCTGCGCCTTGACCAGATCGCCCATATTCATCGTATCCGCCAGCAAAACCGCGCCCACAAAAGAAAGCCCCAATGCCAACTCGTAGCTGACCATCTGTGCCGAGGCGCGCATCCCGCCGAGCATCGAATATTTGTTATTGCTTGCCCAACCGCCTAGAACAACGCCGTAAACCGCAATCGAAGCGACCGACATAATGTAGATAACACCCACATTAATATCCGCGATGACCAAAGAGACTTCGCGCCCGCCGATGTTGAGCGTGCCGCCCCAAGGGACAGTGGCTGTAATCAAAATCGCAGGCACCACCGTCAGGATTGGCGCGAGAATAAAGACCGCCTTATATGCCTGAGCGGGGGTAAATTCTTCTTTGAAAATCAACTTGACCGCATCAGCTACCGGCTGCAAAAGCCCGGCAGGACCGGCGCGGTTCGGTCCCACGCGGGACTGAATGCGCGCCAAACCACGGCGTTCATAATAGGTAAGGTAGGCAAAGCCTGTCAACAGCACAAAAATTAAAATCAGTGCCTTGATGACCATTTCCCAAAACAAAGCAGCATCCATAAAACGTCCTTTTTACGCCTTGGCGGGCAATAAAGCGCCCACACCCTGATCGTTCGCAGAGCAAGTTCCAGCGATCATCAAGCGTTCTTCGATATTCACCGTTGCTAAATCGTCATAGCTCATGGCTGAGAATGCGGCAAAAAGCGCTTCAGCGTCGATGTTCAGGCTCACGCCCATTTTCTCGGCAATTTGCGCCGTGATGACGTAACCGGGCAGCGCTTCGCCAATCGCAGGAACGGCAGCGAAGAAACGCTGCGCACGGCGTTCAGCGGATGTGAACGTACCGTCCATTTCAGCGACAACACGGGAAGCCAGCGCAACGCTCGCCTTTCCGGTTGCTTCCGTTTCATAAGCCGTCTGCGCGATGACGACTGCGGCGGCGTCAACTGCGCCTGCCACCAATGCTTCACCACCGGCGACGTAGACAGTCTTGCCATTCAGTACGGAGAAGTCTGCCAGCGCTTCATAACCCATTTCCCAGGCGCCCTGTGTGTTAGCGGCTTCCCAAACACCCACCAGCGAGGTCGGGTTCAGGTCAGCGCAGGCTTGAGCAAGCGCATCGTCGCCGCGATAGAGGGCAACCGTGTTCTTTGCCGCCCCAAAAGCTTCTTTGGCAGCAGCCAAGCCTTCATCCACGTTGCGATACACGGCGGTAGCAAAAGCGTCCAAGCGAGTTTCGCTCTCAGTCGCCACAATCAATGTCGCACCGCGATCCGCAGCTTGTTTTGCGCGCAACCAGAAGAGCGGCGCTTCGGTATACAAATCAGTGCCGACAACCAAAATGGCATCGCCTGCGCCCGATTTTCCGTAAGAGCCGGATTTAGTCGTTAGTGCGCCGCCGCCCACATTACTATAACAGTAGGCTTTTGCGCCGACTGCATCGGCAAGGGCTTTGATATTGAAAAGTTCTTCATTTGAGAGCGAACCGTCCACGAGGTAAACGGCTTCGGCTTTGGCAGCATTTAACTTTTCGGCTGCGGCACCGATCGCTTCCGTCCACACTGCGGGATTCGGCATCTTCAGGCGGTTATCGACGTTAAGGTCTGCAAAGCGCCCTTTATCGCAAATCCAGTTTTCGTTGACCGCTTCGTTCTGACGCGGCATGACACGTTTGACAACAATACGACCACCGCTTTTCGCTTCACGGCGCGTGTTGAGCATCGTATTACAACCAACGGGGCATTCAGCGCAAATAGACGCTTCTGATTTCATCTCCCAAGGGCGGGCACCAAAACGGAATTGCGTAGTGGTTAGCGCGCCCACAGGGCAAATGTCCGTCGTGTTGCCGGAGAAAATAGAATCAAATCCGGGGTCCGAGGTCGTAATAATCTCGGTATGGGCGCCGCGGTTATAGAAGCCGAGTACAGCTTCGCCAACAAGTTCACTCTGGAAGCGAACACAACGTCCACACTCGATACAGCGCTCACGGTCGAGCCAGATCTTATCGCCCAGCGGGACATGCTTTTCGGCATGGCGTTTTTCATCAAAGCGATAGCGGCTTTCGCCGGGACCATGGGCGAGGGTCTGATCTTGCAACAAACATTCGCCGCCTTTATCACAGACCGGACAATCCAGCGGATGCGAAGTAAGTTGAAATTCGAGCATGTCGTTCTGACCCTGAAGAGCTTTTTCGCTCTTGGTCTTCACTTCCATGCCTTCAGAAACCGGATTGGTGCAGGAGGTTTCGAGCTTCCAGCCCCAATTAATCTTCGGTTTTCCGTTTTCCATAACCGGCTCGCCGGTGGCACGGTCGAAGGCGGGACGCCCAATCTCGACCAAACACTGACGGCACATCCCCGCCGGTTCCATCTTGGGATGGTAGCAGAAGATGGGGATATCGATACCTGCTTTTTTCGCAGCATCCACCACCAATGTTCCGGCAGGAACGGTGACTTTTACACCATCAATCGTTAAGGTTACGTCTTTACTCATAAACTTTCGCCTCGAAATCTTCCGGGAAACGTTCAATGGAGGTCACGACAGCCATCGTGGAAAATTCACCCAGCGCGCAGAGCGTTTTACCCTGTACCTGTTTGGCAACATCGTGCAGCAATTCAAGGTCTGCTTTGGTAGCTTCACCGGCATGAATACGCTCGGAGATCGCCTTCATCCAATAAGTGCCTTCGCGGCAGGGCGTACATTTACCACAGGATTCGTGCGCAAAGAAGGAAAGCGTCTTGGTAATTAGCCAGTCCATCTCAACCGTTTCGTCAATCACAATCACAGATGCCGAGCCTAAATCGCCGCCTACCTCGCGAACATCTTCGTAAGTTAGGGGCGTATCGAGGGCTTTATCATCTGCCACAATTAGCGAAGAGGAAGCACCGGCAGGCATGATTGCCTTGATTTTTTTATCGTCAATAATCCCGCCACCGTATTCTTCCCCAAAAATCAACTCGCGGAAAGTACTACCAAGCGGCAATTCATAATTGCCCGGATTTTTGACGCGCCCCGAAAGGGAGAAAATCTTCGTGCCGGGGCTTTTTTCGGTACCGCCAAACTCGCGGTAACGATCTGCGCCATTCGCAATGATATAAGGAACGCTCGAGAGCGTTTCAACATTATTTACGACAGTCGGCTTATTGTATAAACCCTGAGATGGCGGGAAGGGCGGACGCACGCGCGGCTGACCACGTTTGCCTTCAATCGATTCAAGCAGCGCTGTTTCTTCACCGCAGATATACGCCCCTGCCCCTAAGTGGGTATAAATCTTGAGCGAATAGTCGGTGCCTTGGATATTCTCTCCGAGGAAGCCCGCTTTTTCCATCTCGTCAATCTTTTCATCGAGGAAATGAGCAACTTCCCAAAACTCCCCACGCAGGTAAATGTAGGCAACATTTGCGCCTACCGCGTAGGATGCGATCGCGACACCCTCCAAAAACTGGAAGGGGTTGCTTTCCATGATTTCGCGATCTTTAAAAGTACCAGGCTCAGATTCGTCGGCGTTGGCAACCACATAGTGGGGCCAATTATTCTTGTCCATGAAGGACCATTTCACACCGGTGGGAAAACCTGCACCACCACGCCCACGCAAACCGGCAGCCTTGACTTCATCGGTAACCGCATTCGTATCCATTTTGAGGGCTTTCTTGAAGCCTTCAAAACCGTCTTCTTTCAAGAAGACATCGATCTGGTTTAGGTTTGGAATCTCACGATGGCGAAGAAGCATATATTTCATCATTTAGCCTCCTTGCGCAAGGTTTCAATCAGTTCAAGCGTGGCACCGACGGTCATTTTCTCGTGATATTGAATTCCTTCGCCGCTCTGCACTTGGAACATAGGCGCTTTATCGCAAGCGGCAAGGCATTTTACTTCTTCCAACGTCACCAAACCATCCGGCGTCGTTTCACCGGGTTTGATGCCCAATTCATCGGAAAGCTCGGCAAGGTACTGTTCTGCGCCGCGTAGCGCACAACCAATATCGGTGCAAACTTGAAGGCGATATTTACCGGCTTTCTCATCATGGAAGAGTGTGTAGAAGCCCACAATCGAGGAAACTTCGGTCGTGGTCATATCAAGCAGTTTGGCGATATCCGCTTTATCCGCTTTGGTGATGTAACCTTCTTCACGCATTGCCAGATAGAGCAGCGGCATAACCGCCGATTTCTTATGTTCCGGCGGGTATTTTGCCAGAATCTTTTCAACTTCTTGTGGATATTTCTCAGCTAAACTCATCGATCCACATCTCCTAATACAATGTCAACACTGCCGATAACGGCAACCAAATCGGCGATCATCAACCCTTTGGCTAGTTTTGAAAGCACTTCAAGGTTATTGAAGGAAGGCGTGCGCCAGTGAACGCGATAGGGTTTTGTGCCGCCATCGCTTTCAAGGAAGACGCCCAATTCCCCACGCGGGGATTCTACTGCCGAATAAACGCTGCCTTTGGGAACGCTGAACCCTTCCGTCCATAATTTGAAGTGGTGAATGAGTGATTCCATGCTTTCGCCAATTTCGGAGCGCGGCGGCGGGACAACTTTGCGGTCGCTTGAGCGCACCGGTCCGAAGGGGAGGGTATCCAGCGCCTGTTTGATAATTTTGAGCGATTCACGCATTTCATGCACGCGCACCAAGTAGCGAGCGTAGACATCGCCTTCTTGTTCGACCGGCACTTCAAAGTCGTATTGCTCATAACCGCTGTAAGGGCGTTTTTTGCGCAAGTCCCAATCGGAGCCGGAGCCACGCAAACTACCACCCGAAAGTCCCCAAGAAAGCGCTTCTTCGAGTGAAATTTTGCCAATGCCCATTGTGCGATCGAGGAAGATCGGATTTTTGGTCAGCAAGGCTTCATATTCGTCGATGCGCTGGGGGAAGGTGTTGAGGATATTGCGAACGGCGTTATCAAATTCAATCGGAACATCGCGCCACAAACCGCCGGGGCGCATGTAGGTGGTCATCATGCGTTGTCCGGAAACCAGTTCGAAGACATCGAGAATGATTTCGCGTTCGCGGAAGCAGTACAAAAATACGGACATGGCAGCCACGTCGAGGGACGAGGTACCCAGCCAAACCAAGTGCGATGCGATACGTTGTAATTCCGCAAGAATCACGCGGATGGCTTGCGCACGCGGCGGGACGTCGATATCCAACATTTTTTCCACTGCCAGACAATATGCGAAATTATTGCCAACGGTGTTGAGATAGTCGAGACGGTCGGTCATGGTCTCGGCTTTTAGGTAGGTTTTGGCTTCCATATTTTTTTCGATACCGGTATGGAGGAAGCCAATATCGGGCACACAAGAGACGATGGTTTCGCCGTCGAGTTCAAGGAGCAGACGCAGCACGCCATGTGTGGAGGGGTGTTGCGGTCCCATGTTGAGCAGGACGGTTTCGCCGTCTAAGGCACGCTGCGAGACGAGGTGTTTGACCTCGTCGAGGCTCATTTCAGGGAGGGCATAAGGTGTTGTCATATTTAAATCTCCCCTTTGGGTTTGCTGAGGTCGATGTCTTCAAAGCTGAAGGTAAATTGCGGTTCTTCGTAACCGAGCGGGTAATCTTTGCGCAGAGGATGTCCTTCCCAATCTTTGGGCATCAGAATGCGGCGCATGTCGGGATGACCTTCAACCTCGATACCGAACATATCCCAGAGTTCACGTTCGCGCCAGTTGGCGTTGTTATAGATACCGGTCAGGGTCGGGACGACAGGTGCTTCGTCGGCAAGCGGCACACGCAGACTAAGTTGCAGATTTTCACTCATTGAGCGGAAGATGTAAACAACATGAAAGCGCGGTGCTTTTTGCGGGAAGTAATCTACCGCCGTGATTGTGGAAAGGAAGGTCATGCCAAATTCGTCGTGCAGTTTTTGGCTGGCTGCCACAAGATTGTCTGCGGAGACGAGAACTTGCACTTCGCCAAAGCTTTCTTCAGCTTCACCGGCAAATTCCTTTTCCAGAACCTGAACGATCGATTGGAGTGCTTTATCCATCATTGATTCGTTCCTATTCTTCTTCGCCATCAAAAATAACGTCTTTGATTTTCAGTTTTTCCACTTTTTTGTGGAGTGCCATAATGCCGCCAATTAATGCTTCGGGGCGCGGGGGACAGCCTGAAACATAAATATCGACGGGCACAACTTCATCAACCCCTTGCACGACGGCGTAGTTATTAAAAAGACCGCCGGAGGAGGCACAATCGCCCATGGCGATAACCCATTTTGGTTCTGCCATTTGATCATATAAATGACGCAAAACGGGTGCCATTTTTCGGCTGACACGCCCTGCAACGATCATCAGGTCGGATTGGCGCGGGCTAGGACGCATAAGCTCCATCCCAAAGCGACTCATATCATAATCAGCGGCTTGGGCAGCCATCATTTCGATGGCGCAACAAGCTAAACCAAAGAGCATGGGCCACATCGCACGAGTTCGCCCCCACCCTATAGCTTCTTCGAGCGTGGTCGTGACTACACCCATATTGGCGAGTTTTTCTTCTACTCCCATTCAAATGCTCCTTTCTTCCAGGCGTAAACATAGCCGATGAGCAAGATGGCAATAAACACCACCATTTCAATAAAAATAAAGGTTCCCTGCCCCTGCCCCATCGCGATGAAGCTACGGAAGGAAACCGCCCACGGCAAGAGGAAGACTACTTCGATATCAAAAAGGATGAATAAAACGGCGGTCAGGTAAAAGCGTACCGGCATTCGGCGTGTACCTTTACCCAGCGGCACCATACCTGATTCATAGGGTATCGACTTTCGTTTGGTGTCGCGCTTCGGACCGAAAATTGTCCCCAGAGAAATAGCGAGTACCGCTACAGCCGTTGTAAAGACAAGCAAAATCGCTATGGCAATATATTGAGATAGCATTTGGTTCCTCTGAAAATTAAATGGATATTATCTAGTTGTGATACACGTCACTAGTATAACAGTTTTCTACATGTGTCGGTTTATTTTACGCGCGGATACAGACAATTTAAGGGTTATATTCATCATATATTTGCATGACAAATGAATTTTGTTCGGTGGGATAGATGATGAGAGTATTGAATGTCCCGCTCCTTATGCCGAGCGTAGCAGTTGGCGCATTAAAAAATAAAAACCTGGCAGCGCCTTAAAGCTGTCAGGCTCCGTATATAACTCATGGATAGTAACTACCTACGTCATTGCGAACCCCGATGCTTTTCGGAGTGAAGCAATCCCCCTAACTGTGCGGGAGACCGCTTCGCAAAAAAATGCTCGCGGTGACGTGAATTGTGTGGATAGGTAGTTACCATGGATAAATCATTTAGAAATTGCAATTGCAGTCTCTGAGCGGTTTTCCTGAGAACACCGTCCTTCGACTACACGCTTCCCATTTCGTCGCTCCGCTCAGCAACTCTATTCTGCCGACTTCTAACTATTTTCTCTATCAGTACAAATAATCCCGCAATTCCCTACTGCGGGTGGGATGACGCAACTTGCGCAAGGCTTTTGCCTCAATTTGACGGATGCGCTCGCGCGTCACATCGAAATAACGGCTAACTTCTTCGAGCGTATGTTCTTTATTGTCGTTCAAACCGAAGCGCAATTCGAGCACTTGGCGTTCGCGGTCAGACAGGGCAGAAAGGGCGTGCTGGACTTGATCGCGGAGCATATCCTTTGCCGCCGCATCGACGGGGGCAATTGCATCTACATCTTCGATAAAATCTCCCAACTGGCTGGAATTATCGCCCCCGACCGAAACCTCGAGCGAAATCGGTTCTTCGGCAACTTTGAGAATATCTTCGATCTTCGTGGCAGCCGCTTCCCAACGCGCGCCCAGCTCGGGAGGAATATCGCGTTTTTCTTCAATGGCGGCTGAGATTTCCTTGCGCTCTTTTTCATCGAGATACTCAGAGTGAAGTGCGAGTTCCGCCGAAGTAGGCGTGCGCCCTAATGCCTGCATCAACTGACGTTGTGTGCGAAAAATGCGGCTGATGGCTTCAAAAAGATGTACCGGAATGCGGATAGTGCGGGCTTGCTCTGCAATTGAGCGATTAATTGACTGGCGGATCCACCAAGTTGCGTAGGTGCTGAACTTAAAGCCTCGGCGCGGATCAAATTTATTAATCGCGCGTAGCAGACCCAAGTTTCCCTCTTGTATTAAATCCAAAAACGAGACCCCGCGTCCCATATAGCGTTTCGCCACGCTGACCACCAAACGCAAATTGGAGCGCGCCAACGCCTGCGAACCGAGATCGTGCCGCAGCGCAACGTCATCCAATTCACGTCGCAAAACTTCATCCGTCGGCAAATTGCGATACAGCGTTTGCAGAGTCGGCATCTTTTGGTACTTGTCGATATGTCCCAAAAGCCAGCCGGCATACGAGAACGGTAATAGGTAAAGACTTAAAAAGATTTCGTAAACATGCTCGGCTAGGTTATTCCAATTTTCATCGCGTCCCCATTTGCCATTAGCAAGATACGCACGCGTATAGGAGGGCACATCCGTCTCCCAGCCATGTTGCAGCGACTGTGCTTCGGCAATCATCAAGCCCAAATCGGGCATCTCGACATGATTCTCTTTTGCCAAAAATGCTAATTTATCCCAAAAATTTAACAAATCGCCAACCACCATGCGATATGTATTCGTCTCCAGCGAAACATTGCCGCGCAGTAGCTGGCAGCGTGAACTGCTCACAAAACGATAGCCTTCAATCATCGTCGCCAGCCGAAACTCGCTGTTCACATCCAGTAAATCAACCCGCCCAATTTCGCGCAAATAAAGCCGCACAGGGTCATCGGGCACAGCAGCGCCGCGCTCAACAATCTCCTCGGCGTCGTCTGCATCTTCCATCTCAGCCAGCGTACTCACATCAGGCTCATCGAACTCTAAAACCTGATGCCGCAAGTGACGCAGCAATTTCTTCTCGCCGTCTGAAAGGTCTGCCTCGTTTACGGGTAAAGCATTTTCTTTTTTCATTGTTATTCCAACCGTCTCATACTCATTCGTCGTTTTGCTTCATCCAACGCCCGTAATGCACGCGCATGTTGCATCACCAAAGCCTGATAATCGTTCCCCAAAGGCTCGCCGCGCTCCTGTGCATCTTCCTGAAAAAAGCGCAATTGATTTAACCCTTCATTCAAGCCCAAACGCCGCAATTTAATGATTGCCCGCAGCATTTCTTCCAAAACTCGTTCAACCACGCTGCCAATCTCATCCGCTTCTGCCAAGATATTTTCTAAAAAGACCGCCAACTCATCCGCAGCCGCATCGCGCACATAGTCGGACGCATCCAACGCATCTTGTTCAATAGAATCGCGCACGATCTTAAAAAGCGACTGATTTTCAGTATAACCGAAGTCCTCCTCGCTCAATGGCGACAAGCCCGTCTCCTGCAAAGCGCGATCCAAGCGGAATAACAAATCCGGCTGACGCACAAGGATGCCGAGGCAGTAGGCTTCTAACTTTTTTGCAGGATTAACTGCCGCAACGCCCGCCACCCTCGGCTGGGTCGGTGCGCCCTGTACCTCTGCCTGTCGAGATTTAGGACGCCGTTTAACCCGCCCCCCGCCCGAACTTTGCCTGCCCCCAATCAGCGCACGTTCATCCACGCGCAGCATACGCGCCAATTGCTGACGAAACGTCTCGCGCTCGATGGGATTCGGCAAATCGGCGATGAGCGGTAAAACCTGCGCGGCAATGTCGGTCTTCACTTTCGGGTCGTCGAGGTCGCGCCCTTCTGCCAAAACTTCCATCACATGCGTCACAATCGGTTTTGCATTCTTAATTAACGCATCCCATTCATCGGGGTTGCGTAAAACAATCTCATCGGGATCGAGTTCATCGGGCAAATTCGCCACGCGCAAGTCGGCTTGCAGGCGCGCTTCATGGCGCAAAAATCCGCGCGCGTCAAAAGCCAGTTCGCCTTCGCGGTCGAGGGATTTGCGGGCTGCATCCAAGCCACGCAAAATGGCTTTTTGCCCGGCTGCGTCGGGATCGAGCGCCAAGACAATATGATTGCCCGCTGTGTAGCGTTTGATCAGCCGCAACTGGTCTTCGGTCAGCGCTGTGCCCATCGGCGAGATGACGTTCTCAAAGCCCGCCTGATGCGGGGCGATGACGTCCATATAGCCCTCGACGATCACGGCTTGGTCGAGCGTGCGGATGGCTTTTTTCGCCCGATCCAGCCCGAAGAGCATACGTCCCTTGTCGAAGAGAATGGTTTGGGGCGAGTTTAGGTATTTAGGGATTCCGTCGGGATCCATCGTCCTTGCACCGAACCCAGCCATTCGTCCACGCACGTCGCGGATAGGAATCATTAAACGGTCACGGAATCTATCATAGCGGCGTCCCTGATCGTTTTGCGAGAGCATCCCCGCATCCATCAAATCATCGACACTGTAACCGCGTTCGGTGAAGTGCTTGAGGACGTTATCCCAGCCTTTGGGCGAGTAGCCGAGCAAAAAGGCTTCGATAGTCTCGTCAGTCAGCCCGCGCTTCTCGCGCAGATAAGCGAGCGTGTGCGCGCCCGCCGGCGTTTTGAGTTGCTGATGATAGAAGAGAGCGATTTCTTCAAGCAAGGTGCGGAGATGATCGGCAGATTCGCGCTGTTCTTCTTGCTGGGGCGTGTATTCTTCGAGCTTGACGCCTGCCTTATCGGCGAGATAGCGCAGGGCTTCTTTGAAGTCCATGCCTTCTTTTTTCATCACATATTTGAAGATGTCGCCGCCGTCATTGCATTCGCCAAAACATTTCCAGGTGCCCGTTTCCTGCCAAACGACGAAAGCCGGCGTTTTGGTATTGTTGTGAAAGGGACAAAAACCGGTGTGGTTGCGCCCCGAACGCCGCAGCTTAACCCCGCTCTCTGAGACGAGGTCTACGATGTCGATGCGTGATTTGATTTCGTCGATATTGGACATGGGCGCGCTAGAAGGTTAGAAAGTGGAAAGTTAGAAGGTTGGCACGTTAGGGTGAATTATAGACGATTAAAACGTGATGCGTGAAACGTGAAAGCAATGCGCAAGGTTGCAGAAAAAACAGAACGCAGATTTTCGCGGGTTCGGCGGATTTACGCTGTTTTTTTAAAATCCGTGAAAATCTGCTAAATCCGCGCCCATCCGCGTTCCATAAAAACATTCGCGCAATTCGCGTTCTATCATCACGCAACCGTTTCACGTTTCAGAAAGCCAATTTCTTCTCTTTCAACGAGACAAACCTCCCCATCCCGATCACCAGATGATCAAGCACTTCGATATCGAGCAGCTTCCCCGCTTCAATCATCGCGCGGGTGATGGCAACATCCTGCGGGCTGGGCGTCGGGTCACCGCTGGGGTGATTGTGAACGGCGATCAGCGCCGCAACATTGCGCCGCACAGCGGGCGTGAAGATTTCGCCCACGCGCATTTGGGCGGCATTCAACGAACCGTGCGCCACTGTCACAATATCGACAACATGGTTGCGTGTGTCGAGCAAGATGACACGCATCTCTTCTTTTTCAAGTGCGCCCATCTCATATTGCACCAAGGCTGCCGCATCGGCAGGTGAATTGATGGTCGGCTTCTCTTCGGGCGCTTCGAGCGTCAAACGGCGACCCAACTCAATCGCGGCTTTGATCTGCGCGGCTTTCGCTTCGCCAATGCCATGCTGAGCAACCAACTCTTCAATCGGCGCACGATGCAGCCCCGTCAAGCCGCCAAACTGCTTCAGCAAACGCTGTCCCATCTGCACCGCGCCCTCGCCCTGCACGCCCACGCGCAGCAAAATCGCAATCAACTCCGCCGAAGATAACGCCTGCGCCCCCAACTTCAGCAATCGCTCACGCGGACGGTCGTTTTCGGGTAAATCGGCAATTAGGTGGTAGCCTGCATTAGACATATTTACTCCCTTTGTCATCGTATTGCGTGTTGCGTATTGCGTAATAGCTTCCCTGTCTGCAAACTCATTACGAAATACGCACTACGCAACACATCGCATCATTTCCTCTCAAAAACCCATATCTTCGGGTTCACAAAATCCAACCTCACTTGCGGCAAAAAGCGCGGCAATTCATAAGCAAAATCACCGATCAGCTCATAAGAAGTATCGCCCGCCAGTAAATCAGCAAAAAAATCACACTCAACCGGATTCGTCGCATACAGCCCCGCATTCTCGCAACGGTTCGTCGTAAAACTATCGACCACAAAATAATCCGTTTCGCGCGCCAGTAAGCCTGTCTCGCCACGATTGGTCGGATAACCGGGGTCGATCTCATCCGGCACCACATCGCCCACGTGCTTCACAAAATAGACGGGATAATCATGCTCACGTTCAAAACGCTTGCGGTCAAAATCCGGCGTATAAAAGGTATATTCAATCGACGCATCCGCGGGCAAAGAATCAATAAATTCACCAGCGGGGATACGCGCATCGTTTGCCAACAACAAGCGGACGCTGATCACGCGCAATCCACTCACAAGCAGGATAAAAACCGCAACGCCCCTGACCCAAAGCTGATACCGTGCAAATTCTGTTTGCCCAACCCAAGCCGTCAATGCTTCGACGCCCAGCCCAAACAGGATGGCGAAAAAGGGCAGCAGCGGCAAAAAGAACCGTGCCTGATAATTGTACGAAAGCATAATCGGCAAATCGTAAACAATGATTGCCAAAACCAAAATACCCGCGTATTTATAACTGCTACCGTCGCCGTCCTCGGCGGCAGAGATGCCGCCTAGAACCGCTCTTTCCGCGTCACTGCGAGCGTCTTGTTGCGAAGCAGTCTCCCTCTCTGGCGTGGAGATTGCTTCGGCGGTAAAGCTGCCTCGCAAAGACGTAACAAAAGATCGTAGAGTCTTATACCCAAAATAAAGCACCGCTCCTAACACCAGCAAAAACAAGATTCCGCCAAACATCTCCCACAACAATGCCCACTGACCGACAAATCCGCGCGGGAGATTGGCGGTTTCATTAAAAGTCGCGTGGCGGCTCAAAGCAGGCAGCATCCGCTTGAAGTAAAAGACCATCCACAGCAACGCTTTGGGCGTGCCGAGCGCAAAGCCGCCAAAGGTCAGGGCGGCGCTGATAAAGAGCGTTTCGAGTGTCCGCAATTTCTGCGCCCAAAATACCCGATAACGGAACCCAGCCCAAACCACGAGCGGAACGAGCACGAATATCCCGCCGTTATATTTGCTGGAGGCGGTTAATCCGACGGTGAAAAAGGAGGCGTAAAGCCAACCGCGTCCGCCCCCCTCTGCCCTAGCGGGCATCTCCCCCCGAGGAGGGGAGAACTGATTCCCAACATATCGGAAAACAAAATAAATGCTCAAGGTCGCAAAGAAGAGCATGTAGAGATCGTTGTGTGCAAAGCGAGCATTGATGGCGAGCACATGATTGCCGAGCATAAACAGCGACGCGAAAACGCTTGCCCAAAGTCCACCGCCCGCACGCCGCGCAAGATGATAGACGAGATAAATGGTCGCCGCGCCGAGCAACACAGAGAGAAAGCGTGCCACAACATAAAAATCCGCTTCGCCATAGCCCATACCATAGATGAGCTTACCGACCCCGAACATGACGTACTTCGGCAAAGATGGGTAATCGAAGTTGGTCGTGTCAAACTCCCAGCGCCCGATGAGCGCCTTTGCGACGCGATGAACTAACTCGTCCGGGTTGTGCATCGCGCCGAGATTAGAGGCGGTAAAAAGAATAAATACCAGCGCAAAGAGCAGTGGCAGCCATTTTTCAAATTTGTTTTCCGAAAGTGTCATGGCAACACGCCCCATTCAATCAAGTAGGATTCGCAATCACTTGTATCCGTGCGCGGAACGAGCGCCTGCACATAGACATCTTTCAAAGTGAAGAGCGGCTTGTAATAACAAAGTGTTGGTGCAGCGACCCATTTTGTCCACAAGTCGCCTTCGGCTTCAAACGAACCGGCATCACGCACTGCATCGGGCACTTTGAGTGGCTCTGAGATAATCAAACTAAAGCGCTGTGCAGCCAAGTCCGCATAATAGTCAGCGAAATAATCGGCGTCGCTGGCAAGGGCTTCGTTCATTAGCACCTTTTTCTCGTACTCAGGCACAAGCGGGATTTTCGGCACTTCGCCAAAGGTCAGTAATTGACGTTGATCGATAAAAAGCACCTCGCCGAGCGGGGCATATTCTTGCACGGCATTATTAATTGCCCTGAGTGCGTCACGCACCTGTGCTTCTTCGGGCAGACTTTCGACAATCTTTGTGCCTGTAAATATTTGTACACGTCGAATTTCAGCTTGGCTAAAAGATTGTAAGGGCGCTAAACTACGCAAAGCGGGTAAGGCGGGCAAAACAAACGCCAAAAGCAACATCGGCTGCAATGCTGAAATATAACGTTGCTCCGTTTCAAACCACTCACGACCACCATTTCGCCAAGCAATCGCGGCAACAAAAAGCAGCGTAATCAGAAACATATCCATATTGTGCAAATTATTACCGCCACCAATTTTTGTACTGGCAACCAAACCCATTGCACCAAATCCCAAAAGAGGCAACCAAATTGCCACGCGCTGACCAAACGAGGGCGTCCACGCGCCGCGCCGATAGAGCACAATTAGCAAAAAAAACAGCGGTGCAATTGCCAACATCAATGCCAACAGAATTCCTTCAGGATAGGTCGGGCTAGGCAGCAGGCGCGACCACATCAGCGGCTGTGATTGCACAATCGCCCAAGCGCTCTTCAGCAAATTGGATTGGTCAACACTGGTTTGGACAGTGCTGACAGGCGGCGGACTCAGGATAGTCCCCAACAGCCACGGGAGCAGTCCGCTGATTCCCAACAGCACAGGCACAACCCAATCCCGCCAGCCGAGACGCACACCTTTCAACTTGCTTCCGTTTAGACGCAACATCCCCGCCCAAACAGCAGGCGCTAAAACCCAGGTGAAACGCGAGACTTCAGCATAATAACCCGCCATAGCGACAGCAACTACCGCCAACCAAAACGGGCGTTCCCAAACCAGCGCCACAAGAATCGCAGCGAGGGTTAACGGGGTATAGATTGGTCCTTGGTTCAGGAATAAAAATGCCCACCCTGCCAAAAGGAGAGCGTCGCGCTTTTTTCCTTTTTTTGTCGCAAAGAGAACCCATCCCAAAATCATGGATGGCATGGAGTAAAGGATCGCACTCCATAAGCGATTGAGCCAAATGCTACTCTGCGGCAACAAAAAGGGAATGCCCCACAGCACCTGCCGTCCCCAAGAAGTGAGCGAGGGAATGGGTTGGTCAGCAGTGTAATCGTAGAGATGCTTGCCAAAGATAAGTGAATAATCCCACAGGCGGTTGCCATCTGACCAGTAGAGGCTAAAGGGATAGGACAAGATATTCGCAAAAACGCTCGCCAAACCAAAAGCAAGACTCGTGAACGCTACCGCGCCTAAAAGTCCATGCCAGTTTGCCCAATATGCGTTGTCACTAAAAAGAAAAGCTAAAACGTAGATTAAGTTGAGCCAAAGAAAAGCACGTAAATAAACGCCGCGAAAAACCAGCCCCCAAGCGGTGTACTGTAAAACATAGATCATGCCGAGCGTAAGAAGCCCCCCCACCCCATAACGACCCCAACCCAAACGCTGGCGCACGGAAGAGATATTGAACTTGGCGCGCAGGGCATCTGCGACCTTATGCCAGCGTTGCGGCTGCCAAAATGCCAGCAAATTTGCGCCGCTAAAAAGAAGCGTATACAGGCTAAAAATGCCAAAGAACAACGCCCACATAGGCGCTGCTGTAGAGCGATAGGCATTTGGCTGAAAGACAAGTACAAAGAGTTCTAAGACACTTTGAAAAGCAAGCCAAATGATGAGCAAGGAGTGCAGGATTTTTCGATACATGCAGAGTTGGAATTGTGGCAAACCCGACAGCGCTTTAGGGTTTAGCGGT
>JANTFU010000002.1 GCA_024763295.1 Anaerolineales bacterium | reverse complement strand
ATCCGGAAAACGATCCGCCAAATATCCAGCCATGGGGCAGCCCGCCCACTTTATGGGATTTTCAGGGCGGCGATCTGCGCGGCATTATTCAAAAAATTGACTATTTATTGGATCTCGGCGTCACGGCGTTATACCTGAACCCAATCTTTCTCTCTCCGTCCAATCATCGGTACAACATCAGCGATTACTACACCATTGACCCAAAACTGGGTACCCGCAAAGATTTTGATGCCCTGCTCGATGCGGCGCACGCCAACGGGTTACGCGTGATTATCGACGGTGTCTTCAACCATACATCACGCGCCTTTTTCGCCTTTGCCGACCTGCTGGAAAACGGCGAACATTCGCCCTATCAGGGCTGGTATCATGTCAATCGCTATCCGCTCGAAGCCTACACCCCCGGCGACGCCCAACACTACAGCGCCTGGTGGAACTTTAAATCGCTCCCCAAGCTCAACACCGGTAATCCGCGCGTGCGGGATTACATCATGGATGTAGCCAAATATTGGATCGAAGCCGGTGCCGATGGTTGGCGCTTGGATGTCCCCAACGAAATCGACGATGACGCCTTTTGGGCTAGATTCCGTCAAATCGTCAAAGGGGCAAACCCGGACGCCTACATTCTTGGGGAAATTTGGGATGTGAACCCGCGCTGGGTGGACGAAAACCATTTCGACGGACTCATGCACTATCCTGTCCGTGAAGCGCTGTTTGACGCGCTTAACGGGCATATTACCCCCGCTCAATTTGGCGACAAGGTCGAAGGGCTTTTTGATGCCTACCCCGCGGAAAACATCAAAGCCATGTATGTGCCGCTCGGCTCACACGACACCAAACGCATGCGCCACAAACTCGGCGGCGACCTACAAAAAGCCAAGCTCGCTTTTCTATACCAATTTGCTTATCCCGGAGCGCCCGCCATCTACTATGGCGACGAAGTCGGCTTGGACGGCGATAAAGACCCCGATTGTCGACGCGCTTTTCCGTGGGATAGCCGCGACTGGCAAGGAGATTTGCGCATTTGGGTGCAGAGTTTAATCGCGCTGCGAAAGAGCCTACCTGCCATGCGACGCGGCAAATACGAGCGAATTTACACAGATGATAAAACCTATGCCTTCGCGCGCACACTAGGGTCTGAAAAAATTCTGGTCGTGATAAATTTCTCTGACGAAAAAGTAACTCTGCGTATCCCCGTTGATGCTCTCTGGCAGAATGGTTACGAAGCGCGAAACTTCTTCACTTATAAGAAAATCGGCGTGAAAGACGGACACCTTGAAATGGAACTAAATCATTGGAGCGGCACTTGGTTGCTGTAAAAGATATGACTTTTTTACGTTTACTTCCCGTTATCTTCAGTACGCTTTTACTAAGCGCACATTTTTTGCGTGCTCAAAACCTGCCTTTAGCATTGGCACTACTAGCACTTCCCTTTTTACTTCTTCTCAAAAAGAACTGGGCGGCACGCATCATACAAATCACATTGGCACTCGGCACGCTTGAGTGGCTAAGAACATTAATCTCATTAGCCCTTTTGCGCAATTCAATGGGAGAAGATTGGGGACGCATGGCTCTCATTCTCGGCGGCGTAGCCGTGTTTACCGCAGTTTCAGCACTGATTTTCTCCTATAACGAAACCGTTAAAGAAATATACGGGCTAAAAAAGGACGGAAAGAATGCCACAAACTGACCTCTTTTCACAAGAATTTGAAAAATACCCCGATCTTGAAACGCTCACCGACGCAATGATGCAGATGAACAATGACCCCCTAGCGGATGCTGGCACGCGCATCGTCATTAGTCGCGGCAACCCACAGGCAAAAGTTTTGCTCGTGGGCGAGGCACCCGGTCCGCAGGAGAATATTCAGGGCGTCCCTTTTGTTGGACGCGCGGGACAAATGCTAGAGAAAATTTTCGCTGCCGTAGATTTTGACAGCGAAAAAGATATTTTCATCACAAATTCCGTTTTTCGTATGCCGCCTGGTGAGGGCGGAAAAACCTTCCGTAAACCGACAACGGCAGAGATCGAATGGTATCGCCCGTATGTGATGGAAATCATTCGTCTAGTAAACGCGCCGATTATGCTGTTGACAGGCAATGTTGCCTGCCAATCTATTTTGGGCAAAACAGGGATTACGCGCTTACGCGGGCAATGGAATCAAATCGATGGGCGCTGGGTTATGCCGATTTTCCACCCATCCTACTTACTACGGAACCCATCCAAACAACCGGGGTCACCCAAATCGCTGATGTGGGACGATATAAGGGAAGTCCGCCGAAAATATGACGAACTCTTCGCTTAACGGCAGCAAGTAAAATAGCGCGCGCGCAACGCTGCCATCCAAAACGACCATTTCTTTAGCATAACAAAAACATCTCGGCGATAATTTTACAGTATAATCACATCCAACAATCATGAACTCTATTTTTGGACAACTCACTACGATCCTGACGGATTCTCCCGGAAACCTGATTTATCACTTGGTGTTGGCATTTTCTGTTGCTGGTGCCTTGCAGGTAGCCGCACGACAGTGGCGTGCCAGTCGATTTCCGCAGTTAAAGCGCGCAATTATCGGCTTTTCTGTCTTGCTTGTTGCACAATTGATTTCCTTTGTGATTAGCGCTCTTGCCTGGCAATCAATTATTGACCCCACAACTGTCTTGCCGCCATTGGATCGAGCGATCACTTTTTTCAGCTTGGTATGGGTGGCGTGGCTTTGGTCTTTTCCCGAGCCAAATCGCGCCGCAGACGCAGCGAATGCGCTTTTAACCGTTTTATCGGTTGTTGGTTTGATTCTTTCTTATCTGGTTTGGCTCTCGGGGGGCAGCAATGCCGGTTATACCCATAGTGCTTCTGATATTTTTTGGCAGTTTGCTTCCCTACTCTTTGCCGCAGTCATTGGGATAACGCTTTTCCTCCGCCGCCCGAATGGTTGGAATAACGGTTTGCTCTTTATGGTTCTAGCAGTGCTGGGACACGGCATTCAAGCGATTTCACCGCAAGGCGGAGATTTCCCCGGTGTTGTGCGTATTTTTTACCTTGCAGCCTATCCGAGCTTGATGACGCTAACCCAGCGCTTCCCGCATCCATCAAACGCCACCCCGGTGGCGATTTCTGCAAGCAACAATGCGCCTACGCAAGTCCAAAAAGCAAACAGCCCACTTCGTGAACGCCGGCGGTATAGCACCGATCCAAAAACTTTCCATGCTTTGTTGGCACTCGCCGCAGAAGTAGACCCCAGTAAAACCAATCATGCAATAACCCGCGCCATCGCTCAAACGATGTTGGCGGATTTGTGTTTTCTGATTTACCTGAATGAAGACTCCAGCCAAATGATTCTTGCCAGCGGCTACGACCTGATTCGTGAAGAGAATTTAGATGGCTCCAGCTTGAACAAAGCAACCATACCAATGTTGGCAAACGCCCTGCAACGCGGACGTCCGTTACGCTTGCCGCAGAGCAGCACATCTCCGGACATGCAGGGATTGGGGGATTTGCTTGGACTAAAAAACCCCGGTCACTTACTCAGCGCTCCCATTATGAAGTCGTCAAAAGAACCCATCGGTGGCGTATTATTGCTTTCGCCCTACTCCAATCGCTTGTGGAACGCAGACGACCAAGCCTTCTTAGTCAGCATCTCCGAATCGTTATTTAGCATCATAGAACGCGGGCAAGAGATTGAAAAACTCAAACGCACCGGCGAACGCGCACAAGAAGTTTCTGACAGTTATCGCGTGCAACTTGATGCGCTGCGCAAGGATAAACAGAGCCTCGAACAACGTCTGCGTGAAATCGAAGAAAAACTGGAAGCGGAAGACGGAGAAAGCAGCGGCAACCTCGAAGAATTGATGGCATTGCAAGAAACAGCCCAAAATCAAATCAAAGAGTTGCACCAGCAAAACGAAGCATTGCGCGCCGAAATTTATGCCAAAAAAGCCGCAGAAATCGAAAGCGGCACTTTCTCCAGCGGCGAAACAAAATATCTGGAATCTGAACTCAAGAACACGCTCAAAGAAGTTGCCCGACTGCAAAACCTATTAGCAAAAGCCAACCTGCGAATTCTAGAACTTGAAAACAGTTCAGCCCAGAAAGACTCTGACGAGCAGGCAGCCGTTGTTGCCTCGATTGCCCAAGAGTTGCGTCAGCCACTCTCGTCAATTGTTGGCTACACCGACCTGCTTTTGGGCGAATCCGTTGGTATTTTAGGCGCTTTACAGCGCAAATTTGTCGAGCGCATTAAGTCTTCCATCGAGCGCGTCAGCAAATTGATCGACGACATCATTCAAGTCACCACTCTGGAAGTTGGCTTAGCCACGCTTAAACCTGAACCGGTTGACCTGAACGAAATCATCGACAACGCCATGGCGTACACAAGCAACCAAACCCGCGAGAAAAACCTTTCAATCAATCTCGACCTGCCCAAAGTACTGGAACCGATCCATGCCGACCGAGACGCACTGCAACAAATTCTTATTCACTTGCTGCAAAATGCGGGCGCGGCATCGCCTGTTGACGGCACAGTCACCTTAAGCGTCAACGCCAAAGATGAAAAAGGGCAAAGCTTTGTCCTAATTCGCGTTTCAGATACGGGTGGCGGCATTCCCGCTGGCGAAATTACGCGCGTCTTCTCGCGCCTTTACCGCGCGGAAAACGCCCTCATCCCCGGCGTTGGCGATACCGGCGTGGGACTCTCCATAGCAAAAACACTCACAGAAGCACAAAACGGTCGTATTTGGGTTGAAACCAAAGAAAAATTTGGCTCAACCTTCAGCGTCCTTCTGCCGGTTGCTCGCGTCAACGCCACAGAAACATAAGGGGAAATCATGCGCCAGACGATGCAACAACTCGGCGCCAGTGCTCTTTTTGCCGTTATCGCTCTTTTTCTGATTATCGGCGGATTAGCGACTGCCTTAGCGGAAAAAAGCGTCAATCGACCGCTTGAGCAAAAGTTGACGGAAACCCGTTTCCCGGCGAGCGCCATGCCAACGGATGAAAGCATCGCTACGCCCATGGATTTGGGCTTGGTCTCGCCTACAAGCGATTCGGCATCCCCAACAATTTCCTCGACACCCACAGAGGAAGAAATCCCAACATCGGTTGTTTGCCCTGCGCCGACGGACTGGAGTTCGTACATCGTTCAACCGGGTGATACGCTAAATACACTAGCACAGCGCTATGGCATTCCGGCGGCGACGCTCAAAACAGCAAACTGCCTACTCTCGGACGATTTACTGCCCGACACACGCCTACATGTGCCGCCCTATCCGACCGCCACGCCAATCCCCTGCGGACCGCCCTATAACTGGACAGCATTCTACACCGTCCAACGCGGCGACAATCTCTATCGGATTGGGTTGAAGTACCGCGTTTCGGTGCAACAATTACAACAAGCCAACTGCTTGGGCTACTCAACACAGATTAAGGCTGGGCAACGCCTCTATGTGCCGAATGTACCAACCAGCACACCCGTAAGGACAAACACGCCTACGGCAACGAGTACAGCGCTTATCACAGCAACGAACACGCCAACTGCCACTGCCACTTCAACACCTGACAACACGGCGACCTTGCCCCCAAGTATGACCGCTTCGCCACCGCCAGCAACGGAAACCTTTACACCTGTGCCGCCATCGGCGACTGCCACCGATATACCAACATCCAATCCGACAGATACCCCTCTGCCCTAAATGAGTTTGCGAATCCGCTTTTGGGTACTCGCCATCCTAAGTGGCATAGCTTTGGCAGCTTGTCAATCTGCCACGCCTACACCGGTGCGTCTGGTTATTCCCACGCAAACGCCTAGAAAACGCCCGCCCTACGTTTTGGTGACGGCAAATCCGCTTGCTACGCCAACCCCCACCGCTTTTCAACCAGACGAAAGTACGCAGAAAACGATTACCCCGTCACCTATGCCAACAGCAACCCAAACGGTGGTATCCGAATTCACCGCAGCCGTTTCCTCAACGCAAAGCGAAACGCCGCTGCCACCGACAAGTGTCTATGCCACCAATACATATACAGGGGCGTATATCGCGGCTACCCCCAATTTTTATGGCAATCTCTGGGATGAATACCCACCCCCAAGCATCTATCCTGCATCAACGCAAATTCCTTATCCGGTCGGGATGTTAACACAACCCAAAGGGCAGATTAACGTCCTGCTGCTTGGCTCCGATATTCGTCCGGGCGAACGCAGCTACCGCACAGATACAATCATCTTAGTAACCATCAACAAGGATTTGGGCACTATTCATCTGACGTCCATTCCACGCGATCTTTATGTGTATATTCCGGGCTGGACGGTACAGCGCATCAACACCGCCATGAATCACGGCGGCTATCATACCCTCGCCATGACCCTTGCCTATAATTTTGGCATTTACCCCGATTATTATTTAATGATCAATTTTGACAATTTCATTGAAGTGATCAATAGCCTCGGCGGGATTGATGTGCAAGTTGGCGAGGATTTCTCCGATCAACGCACTGGGTACGGTTGGTATCAGGTGCAAGAAGGCACTGTCCACATGGACGGTGACACTGCGCTGTGGTATGTGCGCTCGCGCTATACCAGCAGCGATATCGACCGCTTACGGCGCTCGCAGGAAGTCATCCAAGCGGTTGGCTACCGTTTACTAAGTTTTGATGTTTTCAATCGTGCCCCCGAAATCTATGACATTTACAAGGAAAGCGTTTACACCAATATCGCTGTCAGCGACATCGGCAAATTGCTGCCCGCAGCCAATATTGTTACAGAAAAGCAGCATATCAACCGCTATGTTGTCGATTACAGCATGGTCTACGACTGGGTTGAACCGTATTCCGGCGCGATGGTCTTGATTCCAAATCGTTACAAGATCATGTTATTGATGCGCGATGTCCTGAATGTACGTTAAAGTTTACATACCCTGAAATTACTCCAGTACATTACCGCGTAAATAACCCATCCGTTGTGATTCTGCGAAAGCATGCACTTACAACGCGGCAGTCGCTTCAGCGGTGGTTTATGCGCTATTTATGTCCAAGTGTCCCTGCCGCATAAAGCAGAATTTCCAAATAGATTGCGAAAAAGACCCCTTATATGAATCAAACCTACTACACCGACCTGCCATCCTTCGCTAACTTCAACGAATTCACCGACATCCAACATTATCATCCCCTGCCCGAAGATTGGCTAATTGCGGTCACAGATATCGTCAACTCCAGTCAAGCGATTGAACGCGGCATGTATCAGGCGGTCAACACCATCAGCGTTGCTGCAATTACAGCCGTCCTAAATGCCGCCGCGCCCGTCGAACTGCCCTACGTCTTTGGCGGCGATGGCGCCGGTTTCTGCATTCCCGCCTCCATGCGCGGACAGGTTGAAGCTGCCCTGCTTGCCACGCGCAATCTTGCTCGAGAGTCCTTTCAACTCGATCTGCGGGTCGGTCTCGTGCCCCTCGATGTCATCCAGCACGCGGGGTACCGTGTCCTCGTCGGCAAATATCAGCCCAACGCGCATTTCCAGCAGGCAGTCTTCCAAGGCGGTGGTCTGAAATATGCCGAAAAATTGCTCAAAGAAAACGCGGACTACCATATAAATGAGGCAAAGGTCACACCGGACGCCAGCTTTGAAGGCTTTGAATGCCGCTGGAACGAAATCCCCAGCGCGCGCGAAGAAACTCTCGCGCTCATGGTGCAAAGTCGCGCAAAAAACGAAGCCAAAGCGAACCAAACCTACACCGAAGTGCTCCAAAAGATTTTGGAGATTTACGGCGACGAAGCCCAACACCACCCGCTGCGCGAAGAAAATCTTTCACTGACACTTGCCCCGACGAAACTCGTCTCCGAAGCAATGGTACGCCGTGCCTTTCAGGGCATAAGCAAAATAGCAACCTACCTAATCAAAACATGGATAGCGACTGCCTTTGGTAAATTCTTAATGCGCTTCAAACTTAAAAATAGCCACGGAGATTGGGGTCGCTATAAAACACAATTAATCGAAAATACGGATTATCAAAAGTTTGACGAAACCTTGCGCATGGTACTCTCCGGCTCCGCACCGCAACGCGAAAAACTGGATGCCTACCTCCAAGCCCAATACGCGCGTGGACACTTGGTCTATGGCATCCACGCCTCGCAGAGTGCGCTAATCACCTGCGTAGTCTTCAACTATGACACGGAACACGTCCACTTTTTAGATGTCAGTAACGGCGGTTATGCCCTTGCCGCGCAGGCGATGAAAAAGCAGCTTGAAAGCTAATAATCTGTAACTACCTACCCATACAATTCATGTCACTGCGAGCGGCTGGCTGGGTAAAGCTCAGCTTTGCGAAGCGGTCTCCCGCACAGTTAGGGGATTGGTCACCCCGAAAAGCATCGGGGTTCGCAATGACGTAGGTAGTTACAATAATCTACTTTATTGTGTTACGTTCTTTGCGCTATAAAATTAGGTAAAAGGTGTTGCGTATTTCACAATGATTTTTTTGGCTTACGCAACACCAAACACGAAAAAACAAAAAGACTGGCAAAAACACCTCGTTTTAGCCTGTTTTGTAAGCACTTCACAATAGGTTAGAGAAGCATAATTTTAAAAGCTCTTACGCCGTCTTTGCTGCCGGGATTACGCTTAAAAAGCCATCAAGGGCGGCGGCTGGGACAGTTTTAGGATAGGCATCAAAATAATCTTTCCCAAAAAGTCACTTTGACACACAACTTCTTTTCGTATAAACTATACGCATAGGCTATCCGAAAAAGGAGAAAATCTGATGAGCGAAAATGCCGCGCATCTAAGCGCTCAAAGCACGCTTTCCCCCGCCATTAAAGGCTGGGAACGCTATCTTACCGATCAAGGACGTTCACGCAATACCATCAAAGCTTTTATCTCTGACATCCGCATCCTAACCGAGTTCCTGCCACCCGAACAAACCCTCGGCGCAATCACCACCGACGACCTGAGTAAATACTTCGATTGGATGGAAAAAGAACGCGGTGTCCCATGCAGCCCAAAAACATTGGCGCGCCGCATTACCTCGACAAAATCCTTTTTCCGTTGGCTCAACCAATACGGTATTTTGCTGGTTGATCCCGGCGAAAAAGTTCCCAATCGGTCGGTGCTTTCGCCGCTACCGACCGTATTAACCGAAGAAGAGATGCGTGCCTGCCTTGATACTGCCAACAAACACCGCTTCGACGATAAGCCCGATGCACGTCCCTATGCGCTACTATCACTCATTCTGAGTACCGGCATCAAAAAAAGTGAATGTCTCGGCATCCATCTCAACCACCTTGAGTTGGATGATCCCGAAGGAGCGTACGTCTTCATCCGCTATGCTAGTCCGGCAAATCGCTACAAGGAACGCAAAATTTCGCTGACGGAAGAATGGATCGAAGTCTATCACGAGTACGTTGCCCAGTACGAACCCGTCGATCAGCTTTTCCCCTGGTCTCAGCGCCGACTGGAATATTTACTCGAAGATATTGGCGAAGAAGCCGGGCTTAAAAAGCACCTATCTTTCGATATGTGCCGCTGGACAAGCTCTCTGATGGACTACAAGAACGGCGTTGAACATGATCGCATTCGCCAAAAACTGGGGATTTCTAAAATTCAATGGCGCGAAATCCGCATGAAGTTACGCAAGTTGAGCCACGAAAATTAAAAGCAAGCGGGCTGGTCACAATGACCAGCCCGCTTTTCGTTAGACGTATTTTAAGCTTCGGGGATATACGCCACCGCTTCAACTTCCACACGCACATTCAATGGCAGAGTCTTAACCGCCACCGTTGAGCGTGCTGGCGGCTGAGCGGCAAAGAAATCTGCGTAAACGGCATTGAAAGCCGCAAATTCGCCCATATCCGCTAAAAAGCAGGTCGTCTTAACCACATAGTCCAAGCCGGAGCCTGCGGCTTCAAGGACGTGCTTCAGGTTAGTGAGTGCCTGACGGGTCTCCGCTTCGATACCGCCTTCAACCACTTTACCAGTCGCTGCATCCACAGGGATTTGCCCGGCGGTGTAGACCATATTTCCCAACTTCATTCCAGCAGAGTACGGACCAATCGCTTTGGGTGCTTTTTCTGCAACAACAACGTTTTTCTTCAAAGACATAGTTTCCTCGCTTGATATAGATGAATAGAGATCACTATTGTATGCCAAGACGCAGCGATGGTCAAAAGAGACGCCACCCAAGCATCCACTTGGGGAAAAAGCAAAAGATAAGCACCAAGCCAAATGCGGTGCGATACGATTTCCACACCACTTTCAGGTATAATTCCAATATTCAAAAACCACTCCTTCGAGGTAGAGTATGCTTTCAATCCAATATAAAAAACCTGTCGATCTGGCGGGTTGGACATTTTTCATCTTCGGGATTTTAGCGCTTTTGCTGGGGGCAATCGGCTTGATTAAACCTGAAATCACGCTAACCCTGCTAGGCTTTGATGTTGCCGAACGCAGCGCACGCGCAGCCAACGACTATACAATCGTTTTTATGCTGGCGTCATCGATGGCATCCTTCAACATGGGCGTTTATTATATTTTTGCAGCACTCAATAATGTGCGGATATTTTACGGCTGGACAGTGCCTTTCCGCATTCTAACGTTTACGGTATTCACCTTGGCTGTAATTTTTGGCTTGGCACCCACACGCTTTATCGGCGTGGGCATTTGGGAGTTACTAGGGGCGCTCGCGACCGGACTTGCTCTAAAAGCAGATAAAAAGAAAGGGGTCTAAAATGCGTTCAAAATGGATCGAACACAAAGGCAAGAATATTTTTTATCAAGATTTTTCGGGCTTCTTTTTCAACTATGACGGCGTAAAAGAAGAACTCAAAGCCGTGCAAGAAGTTGTTCTGGAACAGCCGCTCGGCTCACTTTTGGTGCTTGCGGATTTCACAGACACAACCATTGCCGGCGACCTGATGACAATGCTTAACGAAAGCTCGCGTCTCACGAAAGATCGCGTTAAGAAAACTGCCGTTTTGGGCGTTAGCGGCATCAAAAAACGTCTCGGTGATATGCTCTCGCGCCTAACCGGACAACCGCTCAGATATTTTGAAGATGAATATTTGGCTAAAGAGTGGCTCATCGAAGAATAAAAGACCGCGTGATTAGGAGAAAAAATGGCAAGAAGAAGAACCAGCAAGCGCGCTCGCGCGAAAGAAACCGCAAAAAAACGCATGACCATGAACATGGTCATTATTATTGTGGCGGTACTCGCCGTTTTGTGGATTATCACATCCGGCAAAACGCCCCAAGAGGAAACGCCCGTGCTCAGCATTCCAACGCAAGTTCAGGATACCACCGCACAGGATCAACCCACCGCGCCCGAACTCGCACCAATGAAATACGATGCGCCCCCGCCAATGACCATCGACACGAACATGCAGTATTTTGCTACCGTTAAAATGGCAAAGGGCGGCGAATTTGTCATCCAACTCTACCCCGACAAAGCGCCGATTACCGTTAACAGCTTTGTCTTCCTTGCGCGCGAAGGCTATTTCGATGGCGTTACCTTCCACCGCGTAATCGATGGCTTTATGGCACAAGGCGGCGACCGCAGCGGCACCGGCAGAGAAGGTCCCGGCTATATGTTCGAGAACGAAGACAGCGACCTAAGCTTCGACAAAGAAGGCGTAGTCGCAATGGCAAATGCCGGACGCGACACCAACGGCAGTCAATTTTTCATCACCTTTGGACCGGCAGAATTTCTAAATGGCGGTTACACCATCTTTGGGCAAGTTATCGAAGGCATGGACGTGGTGAATGGCATCACACGCCGCGATCCGATGGCAAACCCCAATTTTGACGGCGACGTAATCGAAAGCATCACCATTACAGAAAAACAGCCATGACCTTTTTAAAAATCGCAACCATTGGCTTTCTCATCATGGAAGCCAGCAATGTACTCGCACTTTATTTCTTTCCCGGCTCAAAAAACATGAACAGCGTGGGCATTTTTAATGCCTGGGAAAAATCAAAAAGCGACCCTGAAATTCACAATTTCGTGAAATATCTTGTCAATTGGGTCGCGGGTACCAAGTTGATTTTCATTTTGCTATTGATTGTCAACTTACTCTATGCCAATGAAGACAGCTTGCCCATAGTCGGCTTTGCACTCGTACTATCAATCTTGTCTTTCTTCTGGCGGCTCTTTCCTCTCGTGCGCCGCATGGACGAGAACGATGAAATCACGCCAAAAGGCTATTCGAAAGTTCTCGGCTGGATGATCGGCGCTTTTGTCGGCATTTTTCTGCTCGCCTCCATTTTGGCACTGCGCTAAATATCCCTCTGCTATAATGGAAAAGATGTAGTTTTCCCAACTAACGAAAGGATCAATCATGGAATACGAAATTCACGGCACTGTCATGCAGAGTCTGGAAGTACGCATGGTACAGGGCGAAGCCATGTACACCGAATCGGGCGGCATGGCGTGGATGTCCGGCAACATCGGCATGAACACCAACACCAAAGGCGGACTCATGGCTGGCTTGGGACGCGCCCTTGCCGGCGAATCACTCTTTATGACCACCTACACTTGCACCGGCAGCAAAGCGCTCATCGGATTCACGCCCGAAGCGCCCGGCAAAGTGCTGGATGTGCAACTCGCAGCAGGACAATCCCTGATTTGCCAAAAGGATGCGTTCATGTGTGCGCAGGATTCCGTCAAACTAGAGATGCACTTCCGCAAAAAGCTGGGTACCGGCTTCTTCGGCGGCGAAGGCTTTATTCTGCAAAAAGTAACAGGTCCCGGCATCGCCTTTTTAGAAATCCCCGGCGAAGTAAAAATGTACGAACTCCCCGCCAACGGCGTCATGAAAGTTGATCCCGGTCATATTGCCGCCTTCGAGCCAAGCGTCAGCTACGAAATCACACGCGTTAAAGGCTTGAAAAATATCCTCTTCTCCGGCGAAGGTCTCTTCCTCGCCAGTCTAAAAGGTCCGGGCAAAGTATGGCTACAAACCCTGCCGCTACCTAGTCTGGCGGCTAAACTTTATAAATATATGCCAAAGCCGAGCAGCAGCTAGAAACAAGCTAGAAAAGCAGACATCCGAAGTCTTTGAGACTTCGGATGTCTTTTCTATTAGCGTAGATTAGCGAAATTTCGCGGTTCTACCACTCCCTACTCTCTAATCTCTTCACAACATTCCCTAGGAAATAATCCGCCACAGCGCCATCAAGCACGCGATGATCGAAAGTCAGCGTCAGATACACCATCGGTCGGATGGCGATCATGTCGCTGCCATTTTCATCCGTCACGACCACGACCCGTTTCTGGATCGCGCCCACGCCTAAAATCGCCACCTGCGGTTGGTTGATAATCGGCATCGCAAAGAGCGATCCGCTCACGCCATGATTGGTAATCGAAAACGTGCCGTCACGCACTTCATCGGGTTTGAGCTGCTTCGCCCGCGCCCGCTCCGCCAGGTCGTTCACCGCCCCAGCCAAACCAAGCAGCGAAAGCCGCTCCGCGTTTTTTATCACCGGCACGATCAGCCCGTCCTCGCCCAGCGAGGTCGCCATGCCGATATTCACAGCCTTGTGCAGGATGATGCCCTCATCGCTCCACGACGAATTCACGATCGGGAACGCCTTCAGCGCCGCCACCGATGCCGCCACAAAATAGGGCGTAAAGGTCAATTTCACGCCATCACGCGCAAAAGCAGCTTTGTTTTCCCGCCGATGCGCCATCACATTCGTCAGATCGACTTCCATCACCGTCGTCACATGCGGCGACGTTTTACGGCTCTCCACCATGTGTTTAGCGATGGAGCGGCGCACGGAGGTCATCGGCAGGATAGTGCCGCCTGTGAACGTGGATACAGGCTTTGGCATTGTCGGCGCACTACTCGCCGCTCTCGGAACGGACTCAGCCTTGGGCTTGGCGAGGTACGCAAGGACATCTGCCTTCGTGATGCGTCCACCGCGCCCCGTCCCGTTGACGTGGTGCAAATCAATTTGATTCTCGGCGGCTATTTTCGCTACCACAGGCGAGATGAAGCCCAACTCCGTGTTGCGCCCCACAGCTTGGGGTTCAACTTTTAACGGAACGGGTTCAGGTTCGGGCGCTATTTCTTCCACAACGGGAGCGGGTTTCTCTTCCAAGGGCGTTTCGTCAACGCCATCGAGAGTTTCGCCGGGCTCCCCGATCCACGCCAGCAAAGTTCCCACGCTGACGGATTTCCCTTCTTCCGCTTCCAAAATCTTGAGCACAACACCCGCAGCGGGGCTGCCAATTTCAGTGACGACCTTATCGGTCTCAACTTCAAGCAGACCTTCGTATTCTGCGACGGTATCGCCCTCGGCTTTCAGCCACGAGACGATGGATACTTCTTCAACACCTTCCCCAAGCAAGGGGACAAGCACTTTGGTTGGCATAATTTCTCCTACCCTCCCCCCTCTGTCCTTCGGACATCTCCCCCCGAAGGGGGGAGAACTGTTCCTTCCCCCATCGGGGGAAGGTTAGGAAGGGGGGAGGGTGCAATCTCCTAATAAAACGACGGGTATTTCTGCGGATTGGCTTCCGACATGATTTCATAGACGGCATCGTAAACCGTCTCGGCGTTCGGCTTCGACCAATAGTCGCCGTCCGAGCCGTAGGCGGGACGATGCGCTTTCGACGTGAGCGTGGCAGCGGGCGAATCGAGCCAGTAGTAGCCTCCCTGTTTTTCGATCACTTCCTGCATCATGTAGGCGGTCGTTCCGCCAGGGACATCTTCATCAGCGAAGAGGATGCGCCCCGTTTTCTTGAGTGATTCCAGAATGCGACCATGCACATCGAAGGGCAAGAGTGATTGGACATCAATCACTTCTACGCTGATGTCGGCTTTGGCGAGTTCTGCGGCGGCTTGCATGACAATACGGCACATCGCGCCGTAAGTGACAAGCGTAATGTCGCTGCCTTCGCGCAGTACTTCGGGGACACCAACGGGGATGGTGACTTCACCAATATTATCGGGGAGTTTCTCTTTCAGGCGATAGCCGTTGAGTACCTCGACGATGATGCCCGGCTCATCCGATTTGAGCAGCGTGTTGTAAAATCCTGCCGCCCGCACAGCATCGCGCGGGACAAGAACCGCCATGCCGCGCACGAGATGGATGATGGCGCCCATTGGCGAACCGGCATGCCAAATGCCCTCAAGACGATGTCCGCGCGTGCGGATGATGACGGGCGCTTTCTGCCCGCCCTTTGTACGCCAAAGCAGCGTAGCGAGATCGTCAGACATCAATTGCAAGGCATAGAGCAAATAGTCGAGGTATTGAATTTCAGCGATGGGACGCAAGCCACGCATTGCCAAGCCAATCGCCTGCCCGATGATCGTGATTTCACGAATGCCGGTGTCCATGATTTTGAGCGTACCATATTTGCCTTGTAAGCCGCGAAAGCCCTGATTGACCGCGCCCAAATGCCCGACATCTTCGCCAAAAGCAATCACACGCTTATCACGCTCGAAGATGGCATCAAACCCATGATTGAGCAAATCAAAGGCTTGAATCGTTGGTGAGTCTGCCGAGAAAACAGGCTTGACTTCTTGCACCTTCAAAAGTGCGGCATCGCTTTCGCTCCAAAGCTGATCGCTAAAACGGGATTCGTGTTTGGGGTCTTGCTCAATTTGCCATTTGACAAGTGCTGCGCGAGCAGAGATGTTTTCATTTCGCGTCAGGCGTAATGCCGCATGGACAGCTTCGTGCTGGTCACGAAAAAGTCCCTGCGGAAAAGCCGTCAGGCGCTCGCGCAACGCGTTGATTTCGGCTTTCGCCGCAGATTGCTCGGCAAGCTCGCCCAACAGCTTAGCGACATGCTGCCGTTCGTCGAGAATCGGTTTTTGAAATGCCTGCCAAGCCTCCTTACGGTCGGCTTCGACTTCTTCGCTGGCTTTCTTTTCGATGGCGACCAATTCTTCTTCTGTAATGATCTCACGTTCCAGCATCCACTCGCGCATCTTGACATTGCAGTCGAATTCCTTCTCCCAGGCGAGGCGTTCCTTGCTTTTGTAGCGCTCGTGGCTGCCAGATGTTGAATGCCCTTGTGGCTGCGTCACTTCGGTAACATGCACCAACGCGGGCGTATGGAATTCGCGCGCAGTTTTCGCTGCCGCCCAGTATGTGTCTAGCAAGGCGGGGTAATCCCAAGCCCGAACGCTGTAAATGTCATAGCCGAGACCACCCTCATCTTCCGAGCTGGTTTCGCGCTGAAATCCGCTTAGTATCTTGCCGATATTCTCTTTGACCATCTGGAATTTGTTCGGCACCGAAATACCATAGCCGTCATCATAAACGGTGATGACCGCAGGGGCTTGCAAGACGCCGATCGCATTGACCGCCTCCCAAAACATGCCCTCAGCGGTGGATGCATTCCCAATTGTGCCCCAAGCAACTTCGTTGCCGTTCTTAGAAAACTTTTCAAAACCCTGCTGCAACTCCGGCGACTTGCGATACAACGTTGACGCATACGCCAGCCCAACCAAACGCGGCATCTGCGAGCCGGTCGGCGAGACGTCGGCAGAGACGTTATATTCCTGCGTTTGATCTTTCCATGAGCCATCGGGATTGATATAACGCGTCGCAAAATGGGCATTCATCGCTCGTCCGGCGGTGGCGGGATCAGCTTCGACATCGGCGTGAGCGTAAAGCTGGGCAAAATAACCCCGCAAGCTCAAAACACCCAGCGCAAAAAGCCAGGTCTGATCACGATAATAACCTGAGCGCCAATCACCTTTTTTGAAGGCATGCGCTATGGCAAGTTGAGCGACTTCTTTGCCGTCGCCAAAAATGCCAAACTTGGCACGTCCGCTGAGTACCTCTCGCCGCCCAACTTCGCTGGCTTTACGGCTTTTGTAGGCAATTCGATAGTCTTCAATAATCTGTTTTTTCTTAAAGGGTAAAGTTTTCTGATGGGTCATAAATCTCCTTTGGACGGCAACACTTAATCAAGACCATTATAGTCTAAAAACACCAACATCTCGCTTTCGTCGCTCAAAATGAGCATTCAACCATGCTAACTTTAAAATCATAAGACGCAATTTACTTGACGCTAAAGCACAGAAATGATAAACTTTTGCTCAATTGATTGAATAATCAGATTAATTGAATAGATAAAATGATTGAAACCCTTTCTGAATTTCTGAAATATCTCGCAGCGCACGAAGAAGCGGAACGTGAAGGAATCCCCGCCCTCGACAAACTCAGTGCTGAACTCGGCATCAACCGCGCAGCCCTGCGCGAACAGCTCGCTGTCGCGCGTGCATTAGGCTTGGTTGCCGTCAAACCACGCATTGGTACCCGACGACTACCTTATACCTTTACCCCCGCCTTGCAACAAAGTCTCGGCTACGCCATCCTGCGTGATAAGAAGAATTTCGAGCAATACTCCGATTTGCGTACGCACGTTGAATCGGCATATTTCCATCAAGCCGTCCAAGCTCTGACCACCGAAGACATCGACGAACTCGAAAAGCTGGTCTGGGTGGCGTGGGAAAAATTGCGTAGCGACCCGCCAAAAATCCCCCATCAGGAACATCGTGACTTGCATTTGGTAATGTATAAACGCTTAGAAAATGTCTTTGCCGTTGGTATTCTCGAAGCCTATTGGGATGCGTACGAGAGTGTTGAGCTAAACGTCTTCACCGACTACACCTATCTCACCAAGGTTTGGCAATATCATAGTGACATTGTTCAGGCGATTAAACGCGGCGATTTCGACGAAGCCCACAAACTCTTACTTGACCATACCAAATTAATTGCCGCACGACCGGTACTTAAATAGTGCTTTTATGCCGCCCTCTGCACAGCAGGGCTGGCATCTTTTTTTTTGTAAGAAAAAAATATATAAACCAGAGGAAGTATGACTCAAAAAACCGTTAATGATTTTTCGATCACGGTTGGGACATCGAACGGCTCCGGCAGCCAAACATCGAACCTGACCATTCTGCGTGCCCTCTTCAAAATGGGCATTCCTGTTACGGGCAAAAATATGTTCCCGTCCAATATTCAGGGCTTGCCGACCTGGTACACCATCCGCCTAAGCAAAGACGGCTATACCGCCCGCCGCGATGAGCACGAAGTTGTGGTAGCAATGAACCCGAAATCCTTCGAGCGCGACCTGAGCGATGTGCTGCCCGGCGGTATTTTCTTTTATGACGATTCGATCAAAATGCCCATCGAACGTGATGACATCACTGTTTACCCGATGGCGGTCAAGCAGCTCATCAAAGAAGCCAACATTCCCGCCAATCTGCGTACAATGGTATCAAACATGGTTTACGTTGGTGTGCTGGCAGAAATGCTTGGCATCGAGATGGAAAAGATTAAAATGGCGCTTGATTTCCATTTCAAGGGCAAAGAAAAACCCGTCTCCATCAATATGGGCGTGATTGAAGCCAGCGCAAAATGGGCAGCTGAAAATCTCGAAAAAAGTGATCCCTACTTCGTCGAGCCAATGGACAAGACCAAAGGTCTAATCATGGCAGACGGTAACACGGCAGCCGCACTTGGCTCCATCTATGGCGGCGTACAAGTCGTTGGCTGGTACCCGATTACACCTGCGACCAGCTTGGTCGAAAAGATGAACGCCTACTTGCCGAAGCTACGAAAAAACGAAGACGGCGACCCAACTTATGCCGTTGTACAGGCTGAAGATGAGTTGGCTGCTGTTGGCATCGCCATTGGCGGCGCATTCTCCGGGGCACGCTCCATGACATCCACATCGGGAGCAGGCATTAGTCTCATGGGCGAATTCACGGGGCTTGCATATTTCGCTGAAATGCCAATCGTCGTCTGGAATGTCCAACGCATGGGTCCCAGCACGGGACTTCCCACCCGCACATCCCAAGGTGACCTAAACCAAGCGCTCTATCTTAGCCATGGCGACACAAAACATATCGTCCTGTTGCCCAGCTCGGCGCGTGAATGCTTTGAATTTGGCTGGAAAGCCTTTGATATTGCGGAACGAATGCAAACCCCGGTCTTTGTGCTAAGCGATCTTGACCTTGGGCAGAATCAATGGATTAGCGAACCCTTTGATTATCCGGATGCCCCCATGGATCGCGGCAAGATTTTGTGGGAAGACGACATGGAAAGTTTTGAAGCCGAACACGGCAAATGGGGTCGCTATAAAGATGTGGACGGCGATGGCATTCCGTATCGCACGGTTGCCGGCAACCGCCGCGAAGGCAGTTCTTACTTTGCACGCGGCACCGGACACGATGCCTATGCCAATTACAGTGAAGCCCCCGATGTTTGGATTGAAGGGATGAACCGTCTGGTGAAAAAATACGAAACCGCCGAACAGTATGTCCCCGAAGCTATCGTAGATAATGTCGACGGCGCCAGCGTAGGCATCATTGCTTACGGCTCAACCGACCCCGCCATTGTGGAAGCACGTGACCTGCTAGCCGCTGAAGGCGTAAAGACCAATTACTTACGCCTCCGCGCCTTACCACTGACCGAAACCGTAGAAAAATTTATCAAAGAAAACGATGTTGTCTTTGTTGTGGAAATGAACCACAGCGGACAGCTACGCGAAATTTTGGGCGTTGAATATCCCGCCTTGAGCACCAAACTGGTCTCGTCCGCGCTGAACAACGGTCTTTCGCTGACCGCAGAGTGGATTCGCGACGATATTCTGGCAAAGAAGGAGAACTAAGATGGCACGCACAAACGCTATTGGTTTAGAAAAAAACGATTATAAAGGTGCACCGACCACCCTTTGTCAGGGCTGTGGACACAACTCCATTCTCAGCCAAATTATTGCAGCGACCTACGAAATGGACATGCTGCCGGAAGATATCGTCAAATTCAGCGGGATTGGCTGCTCGAGCAAAGCCCCAACCTATATGCTCTCACGCTCCTTTGGCTTCAACAGCTTACACGGACGTATGCCCTCCATCGCTACCGGCGCACTACTCGGCGACCGCACCCTAACTGGCATCGCCATGAGCGGTGACGGCGACTCTGCCAGCATCGGCATGGGACAATTCAAGCACATCATGCGCCGCAATATCCCGATGGTCTACATTGTCGCCAACAACGGCACTTATGGTCTTACCAAAGGGCAGCTTTCGGCAACATCGGAAGTTGGCTTGACCCTGAAAAAGCAGGGCACTAACCTGCTCCAGCCGATTGATATCTGCATGGAAGCGATGGCTTCCAATGCCACCTTCGTCGCCCGCTCCTTTGCCGGTGACCCAAAACAAGTCAAGACTCTGCTAAAGGCAGCCCTGCGCCATAACGGCACCGCCATTATTGATATCATCAGCCCTTGTGTAAGCTTCAATAACGCTGATAATTCAATGCACTCCTACGGCTGGGGCAAAGCGCACGAAAACCCAATCCATGATTTAACCTTTATCCCTGCCCGCGACGAGATTACCGTTGAAGACTTTGAAGAAGGCACATCGCAAGATGTCACCATGCATGATGGCTCGGTCATCCGCCTGAAGAAGCTCGATAAAGACTACGATCCCACCAGCCGCGCCGCTGCAGTTGCCATGCTTGAAGAAGCCGCATCCAATCAGGAATTAGTCACCGGACTAATCTATATTGACCCCGAACGCCCCTCCTTCTATGATGTGATGGGCATGTCGAAGACCCCGCTCAACCGCCTGACTGAAACAGACCTGCGCCCTGCACCGGAAACAATGCAAGAGATTAACGACGCAATGTTCTAAAAGGGATGGGACATCCCCATTTTGAACCCCGCTCAAATTTGAGCGGGGTTCATTGGTTAAAAAGGTATAATTTTGTACCATGAACAAAATCACCCTCGGCATCCTCTCCGGTCTCGCCGCCACATCTATTTGGGGCGCGATGTACGTCGTCAGCAAGGCGGTGATGGCGGTCATTCCACCTTTTTCACTGCTCACGTCGCGGCTTGTGCTGGGGACGCTCTCTCTGTTGATTGCCGCAGTTGCCCAGCACAAACTCAAACTCAGCAAAACGGATTTCTGGCGCATCTTCGGGGTTGGTTTTATCGGTTATGGCATCTCGCTGGGCTTCCAGTTCGTTGGCACCGACCTATCTACGGCGGCGAACGGTTCGCTCGTCACATCCGCCACGCCCGCTTTTGTGCTCATCTTCGCCGCCCTCATCCTGCGCGAGAAAATCACATCCCAAAGGCTAATCTCGCTAATCATCTCATCGTTGGGCGTACTTGCCGTGATCGACCCGCGCTCCGCCCAACTGGATTCGACGCTATTTTGGGGAAATATGAGCTTGGTTGCCGCTGCCCTAACCTGGGCGCTCTATTCGGTTTTGGTACGCAAAGTCACGCGGGATGTGGACGTGCTTGTCGTCAGCTTGGTTGCCTTCCTCGGCGGGATGCCCAGTTCCGCACTGCTCGGCACTTACGAATACAGCACGCAGGGATACGGCACGATTACGCCCGGCGTCGTGGCAGGCGTGCTCTTTCTCGGCATCATCTGCACCGCCGTTGCCATGTACTTGTGGAACACCGCCTTCGCCCTGCTGGATGCCTCGCTCGCTTCCCTAACCTTTTTCGCTCAACCCGTTGTCGGGACAATTTTGGGCGCAATTTTTCTCAACGAAAAAATCACCCCGCTCTTCCTCTTCGGCGGACTATTGATTAGTATCGGGCTGGTAATCGCCAGCAGGGAGTAAAAGATGAGACTAAAAACCGTTTTGGCAGGGATATTAGCCGGCTTTGGCTTGCATTTTTCACTGATGCGTCTGGCATACGATAGTCTCCCCGCCGAATTTATTAGCAGTTGGCAAGCACCCATCTGGCAAGGCATACTCTCAACACAGCAAATGAACTTCATCGTCTACGGATTTGCCGCACTTTCACTGATTATCGGCGGTTGGCTGGCTGCCGCGTGGAACAAAACCCGCCGTCTCGGCGACGCCCTCGCAGCTGGTGCAGGTGCAGGTCTGATCGCCGGAGCGCTCGGTTTTAGTTTTGTGGGTGGTCCTTGGGCAGGGTTGATGGCGCAGGGAGAAATCTACCTTTCTCTTAGCCAAAAAATCAGCGAAAAAGATGCTTACCAATTAATTCTCAACGGAGTCAGCAAAACCGCATCCCAAACTCCGCTTATGTTTTGGAAATTTATCATTCCGGCAGTGTTGCTCGGTATACTCGGCGGATTTCTTTGTGCGCTCGAAACCAGAAAAGAATGGGAAAATGCCCCGCGCTTAAAAAGCGGCTGGCTCTACCGCTTACCGGCTTATACGCTCACATTTTCCGGGTTGTTTAGCTTTGTCGTGATGTTTGTTGTTATGGATTCACTTCAGGAATCCGCAACGAAAACATTGTTTGAAAAAATGCTGACTGCACCGGATTTGCCGCCACAAGTGATGCTTTTTATCGCTTCCCTGACCGCAATTCCGCTATTCGTATTGCCATTTTTCATATCGCTTGTTTGGCTGATCAAAAGCGGCAAAGAAAACAGACGAAACTGGGTGTTTTCTGTTCTATGGACAATCTTTTTGGGTGCTCTGGTCTATTATCTCAGCAATAACATCTTCCAATACATACTGAATTTGCTGACTCTCCTTGATTTGAAAAGCTTTCTCGGTATTTGGTTCGCAACCTTTTTGCTTCTCGGCATCATCTATCTCATCACAAGAACGCCTAATAACGAGAAACGTCGTTTTTCGGGCGCAGACTGGCTTGGCTTCACCCTTACACAAGGCATCTTGGGCGGCACACAATTAATGTCCGGCACGGTCAGTTTTGCCTTATCGCTAGTGCTGATCACGGTCACAAACATGGCAACTTTACTCGGCACACCAACGGATACCATCCCATCTCCACCCGCCCAACAAGTACGAGAGCTTTTTAACGTCCACCAAACCGCAACCTTTGCCGTCATTGGCGGGATGACATTTATTGCTCTGCTAATGGGCTTGATAACTGTCTTTCTACGCGCTATCACAGGCGCAAATCGAAGCCCTGCGCCAACGCCTATCAAGGCGAAACCCTACACACAATGGGATGATGATTGGGATGATTTTTAAAAACTAACTTTTCTCTTGACTCAACCGTATACTCCCTGTATATTTCAAATACTTCAGGAGAAAAAGATGGCAAAAAATCCAATTCCCACCAGCTTATGCACAACCTATCGCCGCCTTTTTTGCTGCCTGATGCTCTACGTCTAAATCCCCTTATATCACGCCTTCAATTTAAATACGTCCACCTTTTCAACAGGTATTGCGTAGTGCGTATTTCGTAATAGTCATCCTATTCGCGAGATCCTTACGCAATACGTTTTACGCATTACGTAAGGAGAGACACCATGTTTGAACAAGTATTAACCCCAGAAGAACTCATCCCCGAACGCCTGCCCTGCGTTGAAGGGAATTTCTACGAGCCGCTGCCCGAAGGCGCCATCGGTCCCGGCATGAATCCGCGCATTCGGCGTTTGCGCAAGCTGAGCGTTGAGACCAAGCCGACCATTTCCATCGAGCGCGCCCTGCACGAGACCGCCTTTTACAAAGAAAATTACGGCAAATACTCCATCCCCGTTTTGCGGGCGCTGAACTTTCGCAACCACGTTCAGAAAAAAGAACTCTACATCGGCGCGGACGAACTGATCGTCGGCGAGCGCGGACCCAAACCCAAAGCCGTCCCCACCTTCCCCGAACTGACCTGCCACAGCGTCGAAGATTTTCACGTCCTCAACAACCGCGAGATGCAGCCCTACTACACCTCGCAAGAAGACATCGAAACCTACGCCCGCGAGGTAATTCCGTATTGGAAAGGCAAAACCCAGCGCGAGCGCATCTTCAGCCACGTCCCCGAAGCGTGGAAAAATGCCTACGAAGCGGGGCTTTTCACCGAATTTATGGAGCAGCGCGCCCCCGGTCACACCGCCCTCGATGGCAAAATCTATCAAAAAGGGATGCTCGACTTCAAGCGTGAGATCGAAGCCAACATCGCCGCGCTCGACTATCTCAACGACCCCGAAGCGACCGACAAAGCCGAGCAGTGGAAGGCGATGGCAATCTCCTGTGATGCGATTATCCTCTTCGCCGAACGCCATGCCGACCTCGCCGAAGAGATGGCACGAGACGAACGCGACCCAAACAGGGTTGCCGAACTCAAGCAGATTGCCGAAGTTTGTCGTTGGGTTCCCGCCCACGCCCCGCGCACCTTCCGGGAAGCGATCCAAATGTATTGGTTCGTTCATCTTGGCACCATTCTCGAACTGAACGGCTGGGATGCGATGAACCC
>JANTFU010000001.1 GCA_024763295.1 Anaerolineales bacterium | reverse complement strand
AATTTGGTAAAACCTGCCCCCTCCCAACCTCCCCCAAATGCGACGATAGTGCTGTCGAATTTAGGGGAGGAGCGGCAACTTTCCCCCAAAATTCCATGCTTTTATCGCTATGCGTTTATGTTTTGTTTACGGTTGCGCAGTATCTTGTGTTTTTTTAGAGGGCTTCTCTCGTCCGCCATCATAAAAATATTGTATTTCAACCTAGAAAGGAAAAAACAATGAAAAAAACATCCTTGCTCTTTGTCTTTCTGTTCACGCTGGTTGTGAGTGCTGCTTGTAGCGCTACACCTATGCCGCCAACGGAAACACCAGCCCCGACAAACACAGCTGTGCCAACCAAAACATCCACTCCTGAGCCAACGCCGACCAACACACCCATGCCGACCGCAACGGAAATTCCGCCCACGCCGACTTTTGTGCCGGTTGGCGTACCCGCAATTAGCGATGATTATGAGGTGACGGTTGTCTACGCGAGATATTTTGAGAAGATCTCATCGGGCGGTTTTATTTACACGCCAACCGAACCCGGAGGACAATTTTTAGATGTGAGTGTTGTGATTAAGAATGTTTCAGGACAAACTCGCAGTGTTTCTTGGGAAGATGTTTATATTATCGATCCGAATGGGGATGGCTGGTATCCCAATTTTGGTGGGAGCTTGGTTTCACCTAACGATGATTCTTTTGATCCAACAACGCTTTACTTGTATCCGCATTACGATTTAGAAACTTTGGTCTTCAATGAAGAAACCCTCTATCTCCGGGGAGTCTGGGCAACAGATGGTGCAAGACCAGCGACCTATCTCTTTGGTTTTGATACATCGAACCTTGTTGAAATTACATTACCATAAAAAACGCACATTAAATAAAAGTCGGTCACACATGCGTGTGACCGACTTTTTTATATGAAATTTCAACTGAATGGCTAAAGGAAATTCGGTCTTTCTTTTTTCAAAAAGGCATCCACGCCAATGCGATGTTCTTCTTCCATGCGGCGTTCGTCTTGGAGTTCGCCTTCGTACTCAAGGATTTCTTCTAAATTGGGTAGCACAGCGCGATTGAACGCCTTCTTGCTTGCGCCGTATGCCCCAACGGGACCGAGTGCCATCATCATCGTGATCTGTGTGGCGGTTGGTAGGAGTGCATCCGCAGGGACCAGCCGATTGACCATGCCCCAAGCCAGCGCATCCTGCGCGGAGATGGGCAAATTGCTGAAGGTGTATTCTGTGGCACGTCCTAACCCGATCAGGGCAGGCAGTAAAAGGGATACGCCTGAATCCGGCATCAAGCCGATGCCCGTAAACCCGACCGTGAATTGGGTATCTTCTGCCGCAATTCGCAAATCACACGCCAACGCCACGCCCAAACCCGCACCCGCCACCGAGCCATTGATTGCCGCCACAACCGGTTTTTCGATTTGGCGCAATTTAAGTACCAGCGGGTTGTAGCTCTCACGCAAATGCTCAAGATACGAGATGTTCTGTTCGCGCGCGGAAAGCATTTCATTAATGTCTTGCCCGGCGCAGAATGTGTTTCCCTCGCCGGTTAGCAGGATGGCGCGCACCGCGTCGTTTTCAGCGGCATCATTGAGCGCGCTACGCAGTTCGGCGATCATCTCGTGGTTGAAGGCGTTAGCTTTCTCGGGACGATTGAGTTTTAAGGTGAGGGTATTATGTTGAAGGCTGGACAAAATCAGGGGCACGGAATCCTCCTCAGGTCAGGTTCGTTTCGCAAAAAAAAGTGACTGCTGCCAAAAGGTAACAGTCATCTTGCTTCCATTAGACTAAAGCTCGTCTTCAAATCCGTCTTCGTCGCTGCTGCTGTCGAATTCAAATTCCACTGTGTTGGGGTCAAGATAAACCCACAAGAGCAAAATATCGCCTTCTTCGCTGTCGATGGTACGCGCGGCGTGGATCGGGGCTTCGTGCTCTAAACCCATCTCATTGCGATAGAGCAGGTGCATGGGCATCTGATTATTCCAAGCGCGGTAGCAGCGTTCGACAAGTTTGGCGCCGTTAAAGGTTCGCAGGCGCGTTAGGGCATTCACAAAACTTTGTGGACCTTCCGTCAGGCTTAGCGCCCAGGCTTCTTGCACAGGCTCAAAAACGGGTGGCGGTCCTTCGATGATTGTAATTTTATTATCCATAATCTATCCTTTTCAGGTTTGCGTGATGATACCATAAAGAAAGCAGGCAAATATACAAATTTCGTTATAATTCGCTCATCTTACAAAACTGCGAGGCAGCATGTCCCTTGAACAAATCACAGACCCTAAAATGCAAACCGGCGAAAATCCGCTCTGGCATCCCGCCGAGAAAAAACTCTATTTTACCGATATTCCTACCGGTCGGCTTTTTCGCTACGACCCCGCCAGCGACCAAACTGAAGAAATTTATGCCGGTGACATCGTTGGCGGATTCACCTTTCAGGCAGATGGTGCTCTGCTGCTTTTCATGGAACGCGGCAGGATTGCCCTCTGGCGCGATGGAGATTTGACAACGCTCGTTGATGAAATTCCCGCCGAGCGTGAAAGCCGTTTTAACGACGTGATTGCCGACCCGCAAGGACGTGTTTTCTGCGGCACGATGCCCAGCCCCTCGGCTGGGGGACGCCTCTACCGCCTCGACCGTGATTTGAGCTTGGTTCCGCTCGTCGAAAACGTCCAAATCTCAAACGGGATGGGCTTCACGCGTGACTACAAACAGTTTTACTACACCGAATCGCTTGCCCACAAAATCTATCTCTTCGACTACGACCACGCGACCGGCGCACTTGCCAATCAACGTCTTTGGCGCGATTTCTCCGCCGAAGCCGGCGTCCCCGATGGGATGACAGTCGACAGCGAGGGGGGGATTTGGTCTGCCCGCTGGGATGGGCACGGCGTTTTTCGTTATTCGCCGCAGGGCGAGTTTCTGCAAAAGATAGAGATTCCCGCCAAAAAAGTCTCCAGCCTGTGCTTTGGGGGCGACGACTTGCTCGATCTCTACATCACTACCGCGCTCGATGGCGGCACAAAAGCTGAAGAAGGGCAGGGCGCTGGCGCGCTCTTCCGCCAGCGCGTAGACGTGGCAGGCGTGCCCGAATTTTATTCACGAATCAATCATTAATATACATGGCTTATCGCAAACCCACCTTACGTCAACGAACCCACTATCTGTGGGACCGTTTTATGTCTTTCGGCACGCCTGCTTTGGTGAGCGGGCTTTTTGTCATTTCGATCATCATTATCGTGATTACGGCAACGTATATCCGTTTTCGTGGTATTTCCCCAACAGATGAAAAATACACCCATTTGTTGTGGAGCAGCCTAATGCGGACTCTCGATCCCGGCACAATGGGCAGTGATGAAGGCTTGCTCGAATATCGCCTCAGTATGCTTTTTGTGACTCTGGGCGGAATCTTCGTTGTGAGTACTTTAATCGGTGTGCTTTCTAATGAACTTAATCAGCAACTTGAACGTTTGCGAAAAGGACGTTCACTGGTTATTGAAAAAGACCATACCGTTATTTTGGGCTGGTCACCGCAGATATTTACGATATTATCCGAACTCATGATTGCGAATGAAAATCAACGCAAGGCGCGGATTGTGGTTTTGGCGGAAAAAGATAAGCTCGCGATGGAAGATGAGTTCAATGCCCGTGTTAAAAAACGCGGACATACGCGCGTTATTTTCCGCAATGGCAGCCCGATTGATCCCAATGACCTTGAAATCGTGAATCCGCATCAGGCGCGTTCTATTATCATCTTGCCGCCCAACAGCGGAGATGAAGATGCCTACGTCATTAAAGTTGTTTTGGCAATCACAAACAACCCCAATCGTCACGACGAGCCTTACCATATTGTGACTCAGTTACTCGACGAGAAAAATTTAGATGTTTTGCGCACGATTAGCGAGCGAGATATTGTCCAGCCGATTTTGAGTAGCGACATGATTGCCCGTATTATGACGCAGACCTCACGCCAGTCGGGCTTGTCGGTAATCTATACTCAACTATTTGAATTTGAAGGGGACGAAATTTATTTGGAAGGTGTTGGGCGTTTTGCAGGGAAAAAATATGGTGAGCTATTAAACAAGTACGAAACATCCTCGGTAATTGGCTTGTATCAGGCAGATGGCAAGGTTTTAATAAACCCGCCAATGGAAACGCCAATTGCAAGCAACGATCAAATTTTTGCGATTTCCGAAGATGATGACACGGTAAAGATATCCGGGTTAAGCGAGATTCCGATTAATCTTCCCCAGATACAGAATAATTGTGATCCGGACCCGGCGACCGCAGAAAAGGCACTCATTCTCGGCTGGAATCGTTCTGCTTCGACGATTTTATGCGAGCTAAATAATTATGTGGCTGCCGGTTCAACGGCGTTGGTGGTTGCTAGCCAAAATGCCGAGAAGGAATTTCAGAAGTGCCTTGCGCCGGTAGAAAATTTGGATATCCATTTTCGACTTGGTGATCCGACCAGCCGTCAGTTGCTCAACGAATTAAATCCGGCGTTATTTGAGCATATTATCGTGCTGAGTTGTGGCAATTTATCCGTACAGGATGCTGATGCCAACACACTGGTGACGCTGCTGCATTTGCGTGATATAGCCGAGCATTCCGGACGTAAATTTTCCATCGTAAGTGAGATGCTCGATTTGCGTAATCGTCAGCTTGCCGAGGTTGCTCAGGTCAACGATTTCATTGTCAGCGATCATTTAATCAGCTTGATGATGGCACAACTTTCAGAAAACCGTCATTTATACGATGTTTTTACGGACATTTTCAATGCTGATGGGTCTGAAATTTACTTGAAGCCGATTCGTAATTACGTTGCATTAGGGGAACCGGTTAATTTTTATACACTGGTTGAAGCTGCACGTCGCTGCCATCAAACCGCGATTGGTTATCGTATTGCGAGCGAGGCGGGCAATGCTGAAAGTCAGTATGGCATTCAATTGAATCCGAATAAGGCAAAAGAGATTTTGTTTCAAGAGAGCGATCAACTGATTGTGCTTTCAGAGGCTTAAAGATGAAAGGTTTGCTGCTTATTGACGGATATTATGCCGTGATGAGTGGCAGATGTTGTTTTCCTCCTCGCAACTTTCTGGTGAAGAAAGCGCTTCGCGTCCCAAAGGAAGAAGGAGTAAGTCCCCTCTCCCCTTGGGAGAGGGCGGAGGGTGAGGGAAGCTTCAAGTTCATAAAACACATCCTTTGCGTAACATCGATTTTTAAGATGGTCTTCGTGCTTTCTGCGTAAGTTTGGAGGATATAATAATGCGCATGTCTGAAATTAAATTTTTCCACCCCATTGAAGTTCGTTATGGTGATCTGGATGCACAGGGACACCTGAATAATGCTAAATACCTCACCTTCTTCGAGCAGGCGCGTATTCGCTATTTTATAGAATTAGGCTTATTTACGTTTGGTCAATCTTTTATGGATATTGGCGTCATCATGGCAGAAGCCAAAGTGACCTATCACACGCCGGTTGAATACGGGACGCCCGTCAAAGCAGGCGCTTGTGTTTGCAAACTTGGGAATAAGTCGATGACAGTCAAGCAAGCCATCGTCCACGCTGAGACGGGGGAAGTCTTTACTTCGGGGTATGTAATCCTCGTGGCATTCGATTATCATACGCAGACGACCGTGCCGATTCCTGAGGAGGTGCGGGCGGTGCTTTCAGCATTTGAAGGTTTGGAATAGCGGTCTGTTTGAAAACACATCTTGTAGAGGCGGGGTCACCCCGCCCCTACCTTATTTGAAATATTTTTGACAGGAAATAAATCAATGTAGGGGCGCACCGCTGTACGCCCCTACGGGAGAAAACAAAATGTCTTTACCCAATATCAACACCGATGCAATGATCGACTTTCTCGTTGATCTCCTAAACACCCCATCCCCGACGGGCTATACCGATCAGGCAATCGCTTATGTCGAAGAGACTTTCGCCCAATTCCCTGCACTTTCGTTGAAACGAACAAATAAGGGTTCGCTGGTTATCGTTTGGGATGCTGGCTCCGGTTCGCCGCGCGCCATCACAGCCCATGTCGACACACTCGGCGGGATGGTGAAGGTCATCAAGCCAAATGGCAAGCTGCAACTGACGCGCATCGGCGGGCTGACGTTGAACGGCGTCGAGACGGAGGGGTGTTGGGTCTTCACCCAAGATGGTGGGCAGGTACGCGGATCGTATATGATTAACAAACCGTCCAGCCATGTCCACGCGGGAGAGACGAGTAAAATGGAGCGCAGCGAGCAGACGATGGAAGTCCGTTTGGATGCGCGTACCACCTCCGCGCAGGAGACGCGCGAGTTAGGCATTCAGGTTGGCGATTTTGTCGCCTTCGATCCGCGCGTAGAGGTGACGAATGGTTTTATCCGCTCGCGTTTTCTCGACGATAAGGCGGCGGTCGCGGCTATTTTTGCGGCGATTGCGTCCATGACGGAAGCAGGTTTGGCTCCGGCGCGTCCCGTTTACATTTTAATTAGCAACTTTGAAGAGGTTGGTCATGGCGCTCCGGCGGGATTGCCGTCCGAAATATCCGAATTGGTTGCCATCGACATGGCAGCCATCGGCGCGGGACAGGAATCCGACGAGTTCCACGCGACAATCTGCGTCAAAGATAGCAGCGGTCCCTACCATCACGGGCTGTCGAATCATCTGCGTGGGTTGGCGGATGCAAATGAGATTCCGTACAAGGTCGATATTTACCCCTACTACGGTTCGGATGCGAGTGCAGCAGTCCGCGCGGGCGGCGATTTTGCGCACGCGCTGATCGGTCCCGGCGTGGAGGCATCGCATAATTACGAACGCACCCATACCGATGCGTTGGTCGCAAGCGCGCAGTGGATTATGGCTTATTTGTTGAGCGAGTAAGAGTTAACCGCCAAGACGCCAAAGACGCAGAGAAAAGTTTTGGAAATCTTGGCGGCTGGGCGGTTCAAAAGGAGAAAAAATGAAATTTGACGCTGTTTTGCCCCCGATGCACTTGAAAAATGTTCCCGCTGTGGCGCAGGCTGCCGAGGCGCTGGGCTTTGATGCCCTCTGGACGACCGAAACCCAACATGATGCTTTTTTGCCGCATCCGTTAATCGCCGAGCATACCCAAAAAATGCAGATGGGCACTGCCATCGCAATCTCTTTTGCGCGCTCGCCCGGGGATATTGCCTATACTGCTTGGGATTTGGCAGCCCAATCGGACGGCAGATTTATTCTCGGCTTGGGAACGCAGGTCAAAGCCCATATCACGAAACGCTTCGGGATGGATTGGCCTGATTCCGTTGTGGGAAAATTGCGCGAGCAAATTGGCGCGGTGCGCGCGTTATGGCATACCTGGCAGACGGGCGATAAACTTGATTTTCGCGGCGACTATTACAAACTCCGCTTAATGACGCCCTTCTTCAATCCCGGAAAAATCGAACATCCCGATATTCCCATTTATATCGCGGGAGTGAACACGGGGCTGGCACGTTTGGCAGGTGAAGTTTGCGATGGATTCCACGCGCATCCCTTCAACTCGCCGCGCTATCTGCGCGAGGTCTTGCATCCAGCTATTCAGGAGGGCGCAGCGAAAACCGGTCGCAGCCGCAAAGATGTGACCATCTCGCTGACAGCATTCGTCGCCACCGATGCCGCAGAAGCAAATCAAGCCCGTATGCAGTTGGCATTTTACGCGTCCACGCCGTCATACAAACGCGTGATGGAACTCTATGGCTGGGGCGAAACCGCCGCGCAACTCGGCATCCACGCCAAGAATAAGAATTGGGCAGAAATGCCGATGATGATTACAGACGAAATGCTCGATGAATTCGTCACCTACGCCGATTCGCCTGCCGCGCTGCCCGCTGCACTCAAAGAGCGTTATGGCTATTTGGTGGATCGCATTACGGTTTATACGCCCTTTGTGCCGGGCGAGAAAGATGATTTTTGGCGCGAAATGGTGAAGAACGTTTAACGTTGGAAGGTTGCAGGTTGGAAAGTTAAAAGCCGAGAGTCTTTTACGACACTCGGCTTTTTTGTTGGTAATAATCGTAGGGGCGGGGTTCTCCCGCCCTATTAGATTTTTGTCTTTTTAGACCGCTTCTTCGTTCTCTTCTTCCTGCTGTGGGATTTCGACGCCTTGCGAGAAAATCAGTTCATTCTTTTCTTCGTCAACATCGACGAGGATTTTGCCGCCTTTGGCGACGTCGCCTTTCAGGAGTTGGACGGAGAGCGGGCTTTCGACGAATTTTTGCAAGGCACGTTTTAACGGTCGTGCGCCAAAGTTGCGATCATAGCCTTCGTTGGCGAGCCAAGTGCGGGCGGCGGGCGTTAACGCGGCTTGGATTCCGAATTCTGCCAAACGTTCGCTAATTTCCTTCATTTGCAAGTCCACAATTTCTTCCATCTCGGTCACACTGAGCGGTGAGAAGGTGATCACTTCGTCGATGCGGTTCAGAAATTCGGGACGGAAGGCACTTTGCAGGGCTTTCTCAATCTTACGCTCGGCTTCGCGGTCTTCTTCTGTGACGTTTTTGCCGCGATTGAAGCCGAGTGCGCCGCTTTTGCCAACGTATTCGGTGCCGAGATTGGATGTCATAATTAAGATGGTGTTGCGGAAATCGACGACTTTGCCTTGCCCGTCGGTCATGCGTCCATCGTCGAGAATTTGCAGCAGGGCATTCCAAACTTCGGGATGGGCTTTTTCAATTTCGTCGAAAAGCACCACGCGATAGGGGCGGCGGCGGACGGCTTCGGTCAGTTGACCGCCTTCTTCGTAACCAACATAGCCGGGAGGCGCGCCGAAGAGACGCGAGGCGGTGTGCTGCTCGCGATATTCAGACATGTCGATGCGCACGAGGGCATCGGGATCGTCGAACATGAACCAGGCGAGGGATTTTGCTAACTCGGTTTTACCGACACCGGAAGGACCAACAAAGATGAATGAACCGATCGGGCGATTGGGGTCTTTGAGACCTGAACGCGCACGCCGGATGGCATCGGAGATGGCGGTGATGGCTTCGTCTTGCCCGATGATGCGTTCGTGGAGGCGTTCTTCCATTTCGAGCAATTTTTGGGCTTCGGTTTCCATCATCTGCGAAACGGGGATGCCCGTCCACTGGTGGACAACCTCGGCAATGTCGTTTAAATCAACAACTTCGTCGAGTTTATGCTCTTGCTCCCATTGATCGCGGGCGGCATGGAACTCATCTTCCAGACGCAGGCGGTCGGCTTTCATTTCGGCGGCGCGGGCATAATCACGTTCGGTACCGGCGAGTTCTTCTTCGGCAGCGAGACGGTCAATTTCGCTTTTCATCGCTTTCAGATCATCGGGCAGCGAGTAGAGCGCCACACGCAATTTGGCAGCCGATTCATCCATCAGATCAATGGCTTTGTCGGGCAAATGGCGGTCGGTAACATACCGATCTGCAAGGCGGGCGGCAGCCGTTAGCGCATCGTCCGAGAAGCGCACTTTATGATGGGCTTCGTAGCGGTCACGCAAGCCGTGTAACATCTTGATGGTGTCCTCTACGCTTGGTTCTTCAACGTAGATCGGGGCAAAGCGACGCTCAAGGGCGGCATCTTTTTCAATATGTTTGTGGAATTCGTCCAGCGTGGTGGCGCCAATGCACTGCAACTCTCCACGCGCCAGAGCAGGCTTGAGCATATTCGAGGCGTCTAACGCACCTGAAGCAGCGCCCGCGCCGACGACGGTGTGTAACTCGTCAATCATTAAAATGATTTCGCCTTCGGATTTCTGGACTTCATCAATGGCAGATTTTAAGCGCTCTTCAAATTCGCCGCGAAAACGGGAACCGGCAATCATCGAGCCAAGATCAAGCGAAACGACCTGCTTTCCACTTAAAATTTCAGGCACGTCGTTATCGACGATCTTTTGTGCCAAGCCTTCCACGATTGCGGTCTTGCCGACGCCGGCTTCACCGATTAGCACAGGGTTGTTTTTTGTACGGCGCGAGAGAATTTGCACCAAGCGCAAAATCTCGCCATCGCGCCCAATCACAGGGTCAAGTTTGCCTTCGCGGGCAAGCTTGGTTAGGTCACGCGAATATTTTTCGAGTACTTTGTAGCGCGATTCAGCTTTTTTGTCGGTCACGCGTTTACCGCCACGCAAATCCTGAATGGCAGTATAAACACGGTCGCGGTTAATGCCCGCCCCCTCTAAAATTCGTGCAGCGGGCGTGTTGCGTTCGCTCAAGATCGCTAAAAAGAGATGCTCGGTCGAGATATATTCATCCTTCAGGCGGCTGGCTTCTTCGTTCGCCAAATCAATAATCCGCTTGACGCGCGGTGTAATAAAAATTTGTCCGGCACCGCTACCAAAAATATTTGCCTTCGGGCTAGATTTCAAGGTCTGATCAATGCGCTGTCCTAGCACATCGGCGCTTACGTTTAGGTTTTCCAAAAGCTGCGGCACCACGCCATTGGGCTGCTCGATCAATGCCAATAAAATATGCTCGGTATCAATTTGATTATGTCCGTAGCGCTGGATGATTTCTGCCGCACGTTGAGCGGCTTCTTGCGCACGTTCGGTAAAGCGATCAAATCGCATCATAAGGTTTTCCTCAGTCTAACGAATGCTGTTGCGAGAAGCGGCTTGCCTAATCGCAACCAGAATTTTCAACAAAATCAGTATAACAAAAAAGTCATCTCACAATCATAGAGATTTATTAGCGTTGTTTTGTGTCTGAATGTACCCGTCATACTCGATGGTGGGTTTTTTTAGATGAGTGGATTAAAGGAATGCACCGCCGAAAATCATCAGCGGCGCGCGGAACGAACGTGAATACAGCAGGGTAGCTGCCCCCCCAAATTTAGGGTGCAGAGGACGGGGTGAGGGTTACAACCTGCATACAGGCTTCCGGCAGCCAACCCATGCGTTGATCTTTATCTCGTACTTCCACCCAGACCAGCCCGTCGATGGTGCGTTTGCCATAAAGCACGGTAATCAGACTGCCGTTGTATAGCTGCCCGATTCCCGGTTCGTTAAAACCTGGCGCTTGGCGAATGGTTAGACATTTGCCATATTGCACCATGAAGTTTTGCATTTTGGCGGTTTCCAGGGTCGGCGTTGCCGTGAATGTTGGGGAAGGCGTTGGGGTTAGGGTTGGGGTGCTGGTAACGGTAGCGGTCATCGTCGGGGTCACGGTTGGGGTGCTGGTCGCAGGTGTGGGCGTGGGCGTAAACGTGGGCGGGACGAGTGGGTCTAGCTGCGCCACGACAATCTGATCCACCACAATCGAGACCGGTTCCTGCAAGCGCAGGGCAATATCTTCTTGTAAGCTGTCTACATCGCTGTAAAAGAATTGGCGCGGGGTTTGCAAGGTGATTTCGAGATTTAGGATACCCTCTTCAGTTGAGTTGACCTGTAACTCGGTGAGTACGCCGCCGCGTTTGCTTACTTCTTCTGAAACGACGGTGTTGATATTGCGTGTGCGCGTGGCGTCTTGAAAAAATGAGACGCTAAAATAGGTGAGCGGTAACAGCATGAGCAGGGTGACCAAGGCAGAAAGGGTCAGACTGCGTGGCACATATTTGCCGTTTTGCACGCCGGGCGAAAAGCCCATAACCCAAAAGACAAGCGTGGATGCAAAAGCGATTGTGACACTGTTGGTGATGAAGAGGAGTAATGCCCCCCCCGCAACGTCCCAGCGCCCCATCGCTACGCCGATGCCAACGGTGCCAAGCGGCGGCATCAGCGCAGTGGCGATGGCAACGCCCGGCAAGGCTGCCGAGATAGAAGGAGTTGCCAACGCAAAAGCGGCTGCCAAACCGCCAGCCAGTGCAATTAACAAGTCGATTGGGGTTGGGCGTGTGCGTGCCAGAACTTCGCTGGGCAGGTCTTGAAAGGTGGTGAAGGGCAGCGAAGCATTGACCCACGTCAGGATGATCGCTATCACGATGGCAATCAGCGCGCCGCGAATGATGGCGCTAAAGGAGTCTTTGAGTAAGGTTTCGTCACCCATCAGAGAACCCAATCCTAAACCGATGATGGGCGACATCAGCGGGGCAACGAGCATGGCGCCAATGATGACGGCAGCTGAATTGGTGAGCAAGCCGAGTGTGGCAATTATGCTTGAGAGGATGACCAGCACAAAGTAGTCAAAATCCGGATGGGCTGCATCGCGCATATTAACGCGCACTTCAGCGCGTTGCTCAAGTGAGACGGCAGGAATTAGCTTGCGTAATTTGAAACGCAAACGCAAGCGTCGTGATGGCGTGGATTTCTCTTCGGAGTTCATATTCTGATTTTACACCAGTGCGCAGATTTCACCCCATGAAACTGTTTAATAAGTCTGAATGCAGGCGTGCGTCGCACCAATTTCAAGGAGAAAATGCCCATAGATGAGTTTTTTGTCCTTTTACAAGCAGAATGCCTATCGAGTTAGGTGCGACGCATGCTACAGAGACCCTGTTTTAAACAGCTTCTAAGACATGATTATCGATTAAACGGGTTTTACCGATTCGCACTGCCATGGAGAGCAGGCTTTTGCCTTTGACCGTCTCCAATTCAACGAGCGTGTCATAATCGGCACAGGAGACGTATTCAAGTTCGGCAAGTGGCTCGGCGTGGATGATTGTGCGCATCGTTTCGCGCAGGGATTCGGCGTTGGTTTGTCCGGCTTGGTAGGTGGTTTGTGCGGCTTCGAGTGCACGGTACAGGCACAGGGCGGCTTGGCGTTCTTTGGGATTAAGGTAGGTGTTGCGGCTCGACATTGCCAGTCCATCCGGCTCGCGGACAATGGGTTCAACAAATATCTCGATGGGCATATTTAAATCTTTAACCATTTGTCGAATCACGGCAGCTTGCTGGGCATCTTTTTGTCCAAAGAATGCCATTTGCGGTTGGACTGCGTTGAAAAGTTTGGTGACAACCGTTGTTACGCCGCGAAAATGACCGGGGCGCTTCGTCCCTTCGAGGGGCTGGGTGAGGCTTTCGACATTGACCCAGGTTTGAAAATCGGGTGGATACATGACCTCGGGCGTGGGCAGCCAGAGCAGATCGACACCGGCTTCCTGTAGGAGGGCGGTGTCCCGCTCGAGGTCGCGGGGATAGGCTTCGAGGTCGTCGGTTGGCGCAAATTGGGTTGGGTTCACGAAGATACTAACCACAACGGAAGCCGCTTCCTCACGCGCGCGTTTCACGAGGGAGAGATGTCCGGCGTGCAAGTAGCCCATCGTAGGGACAAATCCAACCGGTTCGGGCAATCGCTTTCTTGCATCCCGTAAATGGGAAATTTGAGTGACTTGTTTTAGAACATTCATTCTGTTTTCCTTATTGACATTTAGCGTCTCTATGTTATACACTATAAAAATCAAATATATCTATTAGGAGATAAAAATAATGGCTTTTTCAACCACCAATTCTAAAGGCACTACTTACTATTTACATGCGAATAAACGCACTTCCAAGAGCGGTAAAGAGATTACCATGTATTTCTTCGCGCGCGATGTGCGTCCGGAAAAAGAAGTTAATGAAATGCCTGAGGGCTATGAGTTGATTGAAATGAAGACCGGTTTGCCCGCGCTGAAGAAAAAAGCATAGTTTGAAAAGATGCCCATGTGAAAGCATGGGCTTTTTTATATCCCACAACTGCCCGAAATGCCAGATATGTGAAGTTTCGGCGCAGGAACGAATTGTAAGGAGGAAAGGGATGCCCGCATTGAATCGTGTTCAATTAATTGGTCGGTTGGGACAAGACCCCGAAGCACGCTTTACGCCGACGGGAAAGCAGGTGGTTAAATTCAGCGTGGCGGTTTCAAATCGCTGGAAGAAAGACGGCGAGGTGACTGAATATACGGAGTGGGTCAATATCGAGGCTTGGAACAGGCTGGCAGAAATTTGCCATGAATATTTGCGTAAGGGCGCTTTGGTTTATCTTGAGGGACGTTTGAAAACCGACAAATATGTAGATGAACGTGGCGAAAATCGCTATTTCACGAAAGTTGTCATTCAGCAGATGCAGATGCTCGATAAGCGTGAAGAGAAGGGCATCATCGAAGAATTGCCTGCTGAATACGAGGTGGAGTAAGTTGATCATTAGACATATTCAGAGCATTTGTCCGCAGATAGGTGCTTTTTTAGTTCCATCGTAACTGCCTCCCCACATGCTTTACGTCATCGTGGGCGGCTGGCTGGGGCTGCGAAGCGATTTCCCGCGCTGTTAGGGGATTGCTTTGCCCCGAAAGGCGTTGGGTTTGCAATGCCGTAGGTCGTTACAAATATTGTTGCGTTCTACTCACGCTGAAATGTCTCGCCAAGGGTCTTTCGGATGTTTTCTTTTTAAATTTGTTATTGTCAATCCCTATAAACCTCGTATAATGGGGTTAGTGATTAACCTAAGGAGGCTTTATGAAAGTAAAATGGCAGATTTACCTATTTGTAAGCATCATTTTGGGCGTGGCATTTTTTTATCGTACCAACTGGGCGGCAGCACAAGAGGGCGATCCACCGAGATTTGAAGAAAATGAGTATTTCCATGTTGAAGAGGAACTAACAGCCAATGGCGTTACACTTCATAAAATGGTTATCGGTGGTCCACCGCAGCGCCCCACTTTGCTTGGTACTGAAAATTCATCAGGAGGAGTACAAGCCGCTGCAACGACGCAGCTTAATGTGCCTACCTCGGAGTGGTCTTTTGGCTGTTCGGCAACTTCAGCCGCGATGATTGCCGGTTATTATGACCGCAATGGTTATGCTAATATGTATGTCGGTCCCACAGATGACGGGATATATCCCATGACCAGCAACTGGGGCTATTATGTAGATACAGCAGGTGATTCGATAGCAAAAAACCCGTTGAGCGCATCCCACGAGGGCATGGATGGACGCATGACCAAAGGCGGTGTGGATGATTACTGGGTGAGTTACGATACCGGTGGTCCGCACGACCCGTGGTATGGCAACTGGGCAGAACACTCCTATGAATACACCACCGGTGATTTTATGCATACGAACCAGTGGGATCATGGATATGAAAATAGCGATGGGGCTACTTCATTTTATTACAATAACAATAACACCAAGTTATATTGTAGCTATATCGAATCTTTTGGGTTGTCTGACGGGACAGTGGGTTTCAAAGATTTTTATGAATCCAGAGGCTATACCGTTTCGGATTGTTTCTATCAACTAACCGATACCCAAGTAAGCGGCGGCTTTTCCTTTGCTGACTTTAAAGCTGAGATTGACTCAGGGCATCCCGTGATGGTACATCTCGAGGGGCATACTATTGTCGGTACCGGCTATAACGACAGTGTGAATCCACCCGTTATTTACCTAAACGACACTTGGAATAACACACCAAACCATAGTATGGAATGGAGTGCGACTAGCACTTACGCTGGGATGAAGCTGGCTGCTGTTAGCATTGTTCATATTGCCGATGCGCCCTATTCTGCCCCGTCAAATGATGAGATTACTTCTGCCCAGTCAATTAGTTCTCTGCCTTTCAATGTTAACAGTGCTGAAACACGCGGCGCCAGCACCGCTTACGATGACCCTGAAATTAATGACTGTGGTGTAACGAAAGGTATAGGGAGCGTTTGGTACACTTACACACACAGCGGTGGAAATTCTGCCATTGCCATTGATACGTCTGGCTCCGACTTTGATACTTTCATCGCCATCTGGACAGGATCCCGCGGTAATTTGACCTTGGTTGGTTGTAGTAACACTGCCAATAATTCTGAAGTCGGCGGCTTCCAAATTTCAGACGGGACTTACTATATCGAAATTGGCAAAGCTGAATAAATAGATAAGCATAAAAGAACAAAAAGGCTGGCGAGATTTTCTCGCCAGCCTTTTTGTTTTCCTTATTTCGCCGGTCTTAGGGCAAATTGGGGCGCTTCACGCGCATCGGTCAAGAAACCTTCCGGCAAAGGTAGCGGCTCATACGTTGCGCCTGTACCGAGTGTGCCGTAGAGCACATAATAGAATTCAATTTTGGCATCGGCACCCAGCCGCATGTCTTGAAAGGCAAAAGCGATGTAGGTACCATCCGGGCTAAAACGGGCATCGCGATAGCAGCAGGCATTATCGATGGGGATTAAATTTTCTGCCTTGTGGCTGACGATATTATAGCGGTGGAGATTTCCAAAGCCGCCGTTGCGTTTGTTGGTATTGAGCACAAAGAGATCGCTGCCGTTCCAGTCGTAGCTGACAATTTCCGAGCCGCTAATGTTAAAGCGTGCGCCAGGAAATTCGTCAATACGCCCGAAATCGCCCGGCATGGGGGTGATTTCAGCGATGACTTGATTTGCCGTCATACATTTTTTCACATCGACCACGCGCACCATATCCACGCGCGTATTTCCGCTCACGCCCAAAAACTTGAGCGCCAATTGCGTGCCGTCCTTTGACCAAAGCGCATCTTTCACGCCCAAATCGTTGACATAACAGCCCGAAAGCGAGAAAAGTTCGCCGCGTGTCGTGGCGTTTTTGAGTACATCCAGATCATAGGGCAAAACATACATTTCGCGGTTCACACTTAATGCCACATGCTGCATGTCGGGCGAAACGCTAAAGCCCTCCACATATTCGGCTGAGTTGTAACACGCCACAATATCCACTACTCCGTTCGGCACGTCAATGCTCCAGACGCAAGTTCCGGCAATATACGTCAGGGTTTTGCCGTCTGCGAGCCATTGCAGGTTTGATTTTTGTGTGCCGTCGGTGGTTAGTTGCTCCAGATTGTTGCCGTCTACGTCCATCATCCAGACATTGCCGCTGTTGATGAAGGCAATCTTGTCTGCACCGCCAAGCACGGGCGCGCCGACAGGTTCGGGCGTTTCGGTTGGGGATGGCGTGTTGCTGGGCGCCACGTCCGCAGTGGGGGATGGGACGGGTTCGGTAGCAAGTTCCGTGGCAGTGGGCTGCGGAACGACCTCGACCATTTGGCTGGGAGTCGGTTCCGGGCTGGATGCCGGGGAACGGAACATGCTGAGGACGCCCACCCCGCCGAGAAGCAGAATCCCGATCACGACGCCGATAATCCAGCCTTTTCCTTTCCCTTTTTTTGTTTGTCGCGCAGGCAATGTGCCGGGGCGCGTTGGCGGTTTGCGTTTTGTGATGTGAGTGCGGCTTAAAAGGGTTTTGGGCGAGTCGGCGTTACTGACTGCGTCTTGTGCGACAAAATTCAACGCTTCGGCGAGTTCTTGCGCGGTTTGAAAACGCTCTTCAGGGTCTTTTGCCATGGCGCGGTAAATGAAATTGCTGGCAGAGAGGGGCAAGCTGGCGTTTTCTTGTAGAATATCGGGCGGCGGTTCGGTGATGTGTTTGATTGCCATGCTCATCGGCGTCTCGCCAACGTAGGGGCGTGTGCCGGAGAGCATGCGGTAGATGATTGCGCCGAGTGTGTAAAGGTCGCTGCGGCGGTCAATTTCCATGCCCTGCGCTTGTTCGGGACTCATGTAGGCAGGTGTGCCGATGATGGCACTGCCGGTGACGTTGGTTTGGGCGTCGTTGCTTTTGGCGATGCCAAAATCGGAGAGGTAGGGCTGCCCATCGCCATCGAAGAGGATGTTGCCGGGTTTTAGATCGCGGTGGATGATGCCTTTTTCGTGAGCATGGTCGAGGGCGGGCGCAAGGATGTTGATGATGCGGGCGGTTTCTTGCAGGCTTAGGCTGCCGCCATCGAGTTTGTCGTCGAGAGAGCCGCCGTCCATATAGCGCATAACGAAGTAGGGCAAGCCGTCCTGCTCGCCAACATCGTAGACCGGCACAATTGCGGGATGCTCAAGTTTGGCGACTATTTTGGCTTCGCGATGAAAGCGTACGCTAAATTGCGGATCGTGCAAAAATTCGGCAGGCAACACTTTTACTGCGACATCGCGCTCAAAACGCGCATCGTAGCCGAGATAAACGGTCGCCATGCCGCCGCGACCAAGCTCTGACTTGATTTCGTATTGTCCAATTTTTTTTGGGGCTTTGGGTCTTTTGATCGTTTCGTCCATACGCTGTGCCTGTTTTTTGATAACCTGCGTTTCGGATACGTCCAGCGAGTTGTTTTTTCGCCGCAGATTTCACAGAAAAATGTGTTCAGAATCCCTGAAAATCGGCGCAATCTGTGGCTGTTTTCAGGGGATTGTTTCAATAGACTTCTTGCAAAAGTCTATTTTTCTCCTGCTCCCAGTGCCGTTCTCGGCGCGGGTTTCTCACAAATATTGCCGCAGGGAACGGCGGCTAGAGCACTTATGCAAGAGGTCTAATATTGTCTTATCCGAAATTGCGGTTGATAGTGGATGTGCATTAAAATTTTATCATCTTTCGGGCGGAGCGAGATTCTTACAGTCAAATTCGTATCTATCCTAACTCGGATAAGCCGAAACCAAAAAGATTTAAACACAAAGAAACACGAAGGGAAAAGCTTTTTTGTTTTTTCGTAGAGACCCTTTGTGACCTTTGTGTTAAGCATCCTTGTTTTGGTATAACGTACCTTAACCGTGATGGGATTTTTAATTGCTAATCTTCACGAATTTTCGCTAATTCTTGTTCTTAAAAAGAGTGTTTTCGCGCAGATTGGCGAAGATTTGCGTTTTTTTCTCAGCGTTTCTACTTCTGCACGGTTAAGCACCGTGTTACCAACAACAGAGAACTAGCAAAAAAGCCCGCCAAAAATGCGGGCTTTGGGTTTCTATTTTTCTTTTGATTTCGTGCGTGCTTTGCGTTGACGGCGCTTTGCTTGCACGCTGACTTTCTTTTCTGCTTCGCGTTCTGCGCGCGGCGGGGCGATTTTGTATTCTGCTTCCCAGTTTTGTGCGAAGGCGAGTTTGATTGTTTGATTGCGCACGAGGTACATGATTAAGCCGATGACTGCCATCGCTGCGGCGACGACGCGCGTAAAGCTGATGTCGGTGCCGGGGATGCGCGGCTGGTCGGGGCGGAAGGCTTCGATGATGAAGCGCCCGACACCGGCAAGGATGAGCCAGAGTGCCAGCGCTGTGCCGGGTTTTGCTTTTTCGGGGAATTTGCGCACAAACCAGTAAATGAAAGCGACCGCGAGGAAGTTCCAGACCATTTCGTAAGCAAAGGCGGGATGAAAGCGAGTGCTTTCGGGATATAGGCTTAAATTATTGTAGGGGGCAATGCGATGACTGGCGTCAATGGAGATGCCCCAGGGGAGCGTGGTGGGTTGCCCGTAAAGCTCTTGGTTGATGAAGTTTGCGGGGCGCGCCACGGCTTGTCCGAGCAGGGTGGCGGGGGCGAGGGCGTCGAGCAGCAACCACATATCGAGTTGGTGACGTCGGGCGTACCAAATGAGGGCGAGTAATCCAAATAGGAGTCCGCCGTAGAAATGAAGTCCGCCTTGGGGGATATTCAGTATTTGAGCGGGATTTTGTGTGTAGTACGTTGACCCTCCGAGGGTCGCGTTCGCTACGTACCAGAGGCGTGCGCCCAAAATGCCGACCGGCAGCAGGATGACGATGGCGTCCCAGAGATGTTCTTCGTCTTCCCCTTGTCGTTTTAGTTCTTGTGCCGCATACCAGGCGCCAACGAGGGCGCCGCTCATGACGAGTACGCCATACCAGCGCAGCGCAAATTCTACGCCGCCAATGGTGAATGAGAAGATTATCGGATCGATCATATTTACCTCTTTGAACAGAATGTGGCGATTATATCACTCTCGGAAAGGGTTTAAAGGGTGTCCATTTGCGAGATGGCGGTGCTTCGCGGTTCGCTTTGATGTTGCAGGTTGAAAAGTTGAAAGCCGAGGTCTTTTGAGACGCTCGGCTTTTTTCTTTTAACACGAATGGCGCGAATGCGACGAATGACACTCGAATCAGGTGGTGATTTGAGTGTCATTTTGTTTTAATACAAGACCTACTTGGAGGCTTGTATGGATGAAGATTATGATTTTGTTAGAGTTCCTTCCAAAGGTATGGATGTGCTCATGGAAACGGTTTCTATTGATGGCTCATATAGCATTACTCTTAAAAAAGAAGTGGAAAATGCAATGGATAATATCGAGTATTTTTCAAGCGTTTGGGTTGTTTTGGCTAAGGATGGTGAGAAACAAGCACCTATTAAAGCATTTGTACGAAAAAAACATGCTCAAGCCTATCGAGAGAGCTTGAATCATAGTCAAGACTATATTATCGTTAGCGTTCCAATTTTTTAATCTCAAACGGCTTTCTCTAAATCTGTGATGATTGTTGGGTGGATGTTAGAATACATGGAGCTATGTGGAAAGGTGAATTTTGGCTGGAGGAACATGAAGCAATACGAAGCAGTAATCGAAGCCTTAAAACAAAACGGCGGCTATGCCACGCTTGGACAACTCTATCAGGACGCTTTGAAAATTCCCGATTGTGAATGGAAAACCAAAACGCCTTTTGCCAGCATTCGGCGTATCGTTCAACTTCGTGATGAGATTTTCAAAATTCGCCCGGGCTTATGGGCTTTGGAAGCTGAACGGGAAAAAGTGATGGCAATTTTCTCAGAAGAAGCATCAGAGCCAAAAGCGAGAGAGTACACACACTCTTTCTATCAAGGATTGATCACCGAAATTGGCAATTTGAAGGGCTATGAGACCTTTGTCCCTGCGCAAGATAAAAATCGCCCTTATGCTCAAAAAACACTAAAAGACGTTGCCACGTTGAGCAAGTTTTATCAGTTCACTTACCCCGAAGTGTTACGCCAAGCCGTTACGATTGATGTGACTTGGTTTAATGAAAGACATTTTGCTGCGTCGTTTTTTGAAATTGAACATTCGACCGATATTCACCGTTCATTACTTAAATTTGTTGAGCTACAAGATTTTCGTGCAGAGTTTTTTATCGTTGCTGATATTCATAGAAAAGCAGAATTTGAAGATAAAATCTCTTTGGCGGCTTTTTCACCGATTAAGTCTTTTGTGAAATTTGTAGATTATGACAACATCGCTAATTTGCACACAAAAATGTCAGAAGTCGTTTTAGCAGAGAAAGCACTATTGTAGATGGATAGATACACAATATATCAATTTGACTCTCCAACTTTTGTTGTTATCGACCAACTCGAAAAAAGAGAGATTTGTGTTTGTCAAAATTATGACGATGTTGAAGATGCCGAACTTCGTGCAAAAAGAATCGCCCAAGCCTTAAACGCATTCCACTCACAATTTCCAATTCCCAATTCCCAAAGGACCCCATGAACTTCAACGACTATCAACAAAAAGCGCGTAAAACCGCCCAATATCCCGCCATTGGGCATCCCGTTGTCTACCCGACGCTCGGACTGACCAACGAAGCCGGAGAATTTGCCGGGAAGATTAAAAAAGTCTTCCGCGATAAAGAGGGCGAAATTAACGCCGAGACCAAATCCGCGTTAAAAGCAGAACTCGGCGACGTGCTCTGGTACTTAGCGCAGGTCGCCACCGAGCTTGGTCTAACGCTCGATGAAATTGCCGAATACAATCTCGATAAACTCTACTCGCGTCTCGAACGCGGCAAAATTCATGGCGATGGGGATAATCGGTAAGCAGTTGGCAGTGGTCAGTATTCAGTGGTCACTTCTTACTGAATACTGACCATAGAATACTGAATACTGAATGCCGTTAAAGTCCCCCCGTATCAATCTCCTTCGCCCATTCACGTTCTTGTAAATACCAATCGACGAGATTTTGCATCCCTTCGCGTAAGCCGACTTTTGGCTCCCAGCCAAGCAGTTCGCGGGCTTTGCTCACGTCGGCTTGGTTGCGGCGCATATCGGCGGGATGCGCGGGGTGGCGCACAATTTCTGCTTTGCCGCCGACCAACTCCTCGGTCAGGGCGATCAGGTCGTTGATGGTGATGACCTCGTGTCCACCGAGATTAATGATCTCGTAGCCGACCGGCTTGAGGGCAAGCATGATCCCGCGCACGATGTCGTCGATGTAGGTGAATCCGCGCGACTGTTCGCCGTCTCCGTTTAAGTGCAGCGGGCGTCCCTCTTTAATCCACTGCACAAAGCGGAACATCGCTAAATCGGGGCGACCGGCGGGTCCGTAGACGGTGAAAAAGCGTAAAATGCTGACATCCAAATCAAAAAGATGATGATAGGCGTGGGCGAGGGCTTCCGCGCCTTTTTTACTGGCGGCGTAGGCTTGCAGGGGATAGTCGCTATTCGCCGTTTCGGGCGTGGGGTAGGGTGGGTTTGCGCCATAAATGCTGGATGTGGACGCCTGAATAAATTTTGGCACGTTGTAATGGCGGCATAACTCCAGCATGGCAAGCGCGCCGTTGGTATTCGACGAGAGCATTTGGAAGGGCACACTGGTACTGGCACGCACGCCCGCCCGCGCGGCGAGATTAATCACCGCGTCGATTTGCGGGCTGGCATCCGCCATCTTTTGCACCGCTTCCCAATCGGCAATGTCGATTTTGTGGAAAGAGAAAGCATCCAAGGGCAGCAGCGATTTCAGCCGAAATTCCTTGATGCGCACATCGTAGGCATCGTTGAGATTGTCCAGCCCGATGACGGTATGCCCGGCTTCGATCAGCATTTCGCTTAGGCGCGCCCCAATGAAGCCCGCCGCGCCGGTGATGAGATAATTTGACATAAAAAACGTCTTTCTTAATCGCGTAGGGGCGGGGTCCCCCCGCCCCTACTGTTTTCTAAATTACAACCCAAAAACCTTCGGGTTTGCACGCCCTGTCTTACCAAGCGCATTCCGCGTATCGACAATCAGCTTCGCTTTTTCGAGCAAGGCATCATAATCGTAGACCTTGTGATTGGTGATGATAACCGCACAATCCGCTTTTTCGGCGGCTGCGAGCATATCGGGGACGCTGTACATCATCGCGCCTTCGTGGGTGTGCAGCGAGGGGCAGTAGGGGTCGTGATATTCAACAGCCGCGCCCTTTTCTGTGAGTAAACCGATCACATCGAGCGCAGGCGATTCGCGTAAATCGTCGATGTCGGGTTTATAAGCAGCGCCAATCACCAGCACCTTGCTGCCCTTAATCGGCTTTTCATGCTCATTGAGCGCATCCTGCACTTTGGCAACCACATAGCGCGGCATACCGGTGTTGATTTCGGACGCCAGTTCAATGAAACGCGCGTTGTAATTGACGGCTTTCATCTTCCACGAAAGATAAAGCGGGTCAATCGGGATGCAGTGCCCGCCCAAACCGGGGCCGGGGGTGAACTTCATAAAGCCAAAGGGCTTCGTCGCGGCGGCGTCTATCACTTCCCAAACATCCACGCCGAGGCGGTCACACATAATTGCCAACTCATTCACCAAACCGATATTGATCATGCGGAAGGTGTTTTCGAGCAGTTTCGACATCTCGGCTGCCTCCGCCGATGAAACCGGAACAACGGTTTTGATTGCGCCGCTGTACCAAGTATGCGCCACTTCCGTGCAGGCGGCGGTGACGCCGCCCAAAACCTTCGGCGTATTGACGGTGGTGAAATCTTCACGTCCGGGGTCAACGCGCTCCGGCGAGAAGCACAAAAAGAGATCTTCGCCAACCGTCAAACCGCTTTGCTCGGTCAGCATCGGCAAAATCATCTCGCGCGTCGTGCCGGGGTAGGTCGTCGATTCGAGCACAATTACCATCCCCGCATGGACATATTTTGCCAGTTCCGAAGTTGCCGCGTCGATAAACGACATATCGGGGTCGCCTGTCTTGCGCAGCGGCGTTGGCACGCAAATGCTAACCGCGTCCACGTCTTTCAACGCCGCGAAATCGGTCGTCGCCACCAGATTGCCGGATTTGGCAAGCCGCGCCACGTCAGCGGTCGGCACATCAGGAATATAGGAAACGCCGTCATTCAGCGAATCCACTTTGCGTTGGTCAGGGTCAATGCCGATGACGTTGAAACCGGCCTCGCCAAAAACGACCGCCAGCGGCAAGCCAACGTAGCCAAGTCCCAGCACTGCCATTTTAGCGCTTTTATTTTCGAGCTTTTTGAGCAAATTTTCTTTGATTGTCATTTGATTTTTCCATTTCGAGAATGAAGGTCAGTTCCTGAGCGGAGCGATGACTGAAAGGAAGAGCGTAGTCGAAGGACGGATTGCCATGAACGCGCCCTTCGACTACGGGCTTCGCATTCGCTCTGCCCTCCGCTCAGGGACTGGATGATTGTTTATCCCGGAATCGGTTCCCCCACATGCACATAGATCGGCGCGAGGGATGCCGCATCGTCCGTGTCATTGGCTTGATACCGTTTCCAAGCCAGTTCGGCGAGGAAAGCAGGACGCCGCGTACATTGCGTGGGCGAACCCAACTGAACCCGATCAGCGTCCGCTAAGGCTTTGCGCTCGTCGGCGCTCAGTTCTCCACAGACCAGCGTCGGGCTGTGGATAGATTCCATTAATTCGTCAATCCGCATGACGGTTGGCTCGCCAGCCGGTTGCCACATCTGCCCGTCGGGGGCGTGATAACGGGCAACCGCCAAACGTCCGCGCCCGGCTTGTAGGACGGCAACCAAGCCCAAATCAGGCGCGGATACGGGCTGTGCCGCAGCCAGCATATCCAATGTGCGGATGCCGATTAGCGGCACGCGGCGCGCGAGCGCCAATCCCTTCACAAAAGCCAAGCCCACCCGCAGGGAGGTGAAGGAACCGGGTCCCAGCGCAATGGCGAGGGCTTCGATGGCGTCCATTTGGGTGTTGGTGCGTTCGAGCAGATCGGCGACGCTGGGCGCGAGGCTGGTGGTATGCCGCAATTTGCCATGCCAGAGCATTTCGCCGATGACTTGCGTGCCGTCGTAGAGTGCGATGCCGATTTGCGTGGTAGATGTATCAACTGCGAGGAGCATAAGGTTTCCGTAATTGAAACCTGACAGGTTTTAAAAACCTGTCAGGTTTGCGTTGATTTTTTCGAGCAGGTTTTCGTACGCCGCGCCAACGGCGTTGATTTGAATGCCGCGCTTTTCTTCGTCGATGTGTTCGAGCTTGAGCCAGAGCCGTTCGGCGGGCAGGATGCTTTCGATACGCTCTGCCCATTCGATGACGAGCGGACCGGCATCAAGCATGTCGTCGAGGTCGAGCATGGCGGCTTCGGGCGCGGATTCGAGACGGTAGGTGTCGAGGTGGTAAAGCTCAGTTTCATCGGCGCGGCGGTAAACATTGACGATGATGAAGGTCGGGCTGGATACGGGATCAAGCGATCCCCATCCCTGCGCCAAACCTTGCACAAGCGTGGTTTTGCCTGCGCCAAGATCACCCTGCAAACAGATGACATCGCCTGCATTGAGCAATGCGCCGAGCGTTTTGCCAAGCTGGCGGGTTTGGTCGGCGCTTTGGCTGATGAGATTCAAATCCTGTTTGGACATAAGTCGATTATACGGCAGGGGGAGGGAAGGGGCAAGTGGGGCGCTTCGTTGAATGTTTGAATGTTGGAAGGTTGGAAAGTTTGGATGTTTGCGTGTGGATGACCGCCTACTCCTATCAAAAGGCGATTTGAGAAGTATCCGGCTCACCAAGAGAATAGCGGATGGATAAAATAACCGCGAATTTACGCTAATCTTCGCTAAGAAACTGTTTAAAAAGGGTCTCTGTAGCGTGCGTCGCACCTAACTCGATGGGCATTCTGCTTGTAAAAGTAACTACCTACGTCATTGCGAACCCCGATGCTTTTCGGGGTGAAGCAATCCCCTCCCCGTGCGGGAGACCGCTTCGCAAAGCTGAGCTTTACCCAGCCAGCCGCTCGCGGTGGCATGAATTGTGTGGGTAGGCAGTTACTTGTAAAAGAACAAAAAAACTGCTTCTACCGGAATTTGTGGTCACGCTTTTTACAGTCCACTTTAGTGGGCTTCGCAGATGGAGCACGGTTCGTTTACGTCCGTGCGAGCAAAATTAATAGGCAAAATCGCGTTTTTAGGCAAGATTTTTGTTGATTCCGGTGTCCGCACGGCGCTAAAACCGACCGTGCTAGTTTTACAAAGTCCATGTGGACGGGGAAATCGGCGCTGTGATGCCCGAAAAACTGCAAACCACAAAATCCGTTAGAACTAGCAAAAAACCATCCCTAGGCATTTTCTCGTCGAAATTGGTGCGACGCACGCCTCGGTGCTTCGACGATCTGTAGTCTTTTAGGATAGGCGCTACTGAAAATACCCCAACGCCAAACGCAGACGTTCTTCTACATCTTTGGGCGCGTCCTTGGGTAAGGATTGAAGCGCGGTCTGTGCTTCGACGACGCTGTAGCCGAGAGCCGTTAGGGCTTCGAGAACTTCGCTGTCGGTGTCGGTGAGGGCAGCCACTTCGGCGAGGGCGTCGGTTGGTTTGAGCTTGTCTTGCAGGGCGAGTACGATGCGCTGGGCGGTTTTTTTCCCCACGCCGGGAACGCGGTTAAGGATATCGTGCTCTTCGTTGAAGACCGCTCTTTTAACGGTATCGGGATTGAGACTGGATAAGATGGCGAGCGCAAGTTTGGGACCGATTCCACTGACTGAGAGTAGGAGCGTGTAAAGGTCACGTTCGCTTAACGTCTCAAATCCGTAGAGTGACATGGCATCCTGCCGGACGACGAAATGCGTGTAGAGCAGCATCCGCTCGCCAACTTTCGCACTTTCGCGCAGAGTGGCGGTGACGTGGACGCGCATCCCGATGCCGTTGGTCTCGACGATCAGGGCATCTTCTTCTTTGAGGGTGATTTCTCCGCGCAGGGTGGCGATCATAATTGTCTCTTTCGGTGGCAGGCACTCGGTTTTTGTGCCTTGGAATTTAGTAACGATTGGTATGCAGATGGGTGATAGCGACGGCGAGGGCATCGGCGGCGTCATCGGGACGCGGAATTTTCTCGAGGACGAGCAGCATGCGCACCATTTCTTGAACTTGGCGCTTGCCCGCAGAGCCGTATCCGGCAACTGCGAGTTTGATTTCGTTGGGTGTATATTCGGCAGGGTCTAGCCCGGCTTGGGCGAGAGCAAGCATCACAACGCCGCGCGCTTGCCCAACGGCGATTGCGTTTGTGACGTTCTTTTGAAAAAACAACTTCTCCACCGCTGCCTTATCGGGGCGATGGAGAAGTAAAAGTTCGTTGAGTTCGTTGTAAATCTTTACCAAACGCTCGTGGGCGGGCATTTTAGGCGAAGTGGTGATGACGCCGTATGCAATCGCTTCGAGGCTGGTATCACGGTTTTGACGCACGAAGCCATAGCCAAGCGTGGCTGTGCCGGGGTCAATACCGAGAACGAGACTCATGATTTTTTATGGAAACCGCTAATCCGCGTAAATTTTCGTAAATCTTTTTTCGTGTAAATTGGGGTAATTTTTCGTCTTATTCAGCTTCGAGGGCTGCCATCGCTTCATCAGAGATGCTCATGTTGTGATAGACGTTTTGGACATCGTCGAGTTCTTCGAGGTTTTCGATAACCCGTAAAACTTTGAGGGTATCTTCTACGCCTAAGGCTATTTCCTGTTTCGGTTCCAGACGCAAACCGGCATCTTCGACTTCAACATTGGCGGCTTTGAGCGCGTCACCGATTTCTTTGAAACTTGCAACGGGACCGACGATTTCAATCTCACCATCATCTACCGTCACATCGTCTGCGCCGGCTTCAATTGCCAGTTCAAAAGCGCTGTCAAAATCCATTTTATCTTCTGAAAAAGTGAAGTAAGCAATGCGGTCAAATTGCCAGGCAACCGAGCCGTTTTCGCCGAGACTGCCGCCGCCCTTGCTCAATCCGTGCCGAATTTCGGCAACTGTGCGGTTGCGATTTTCGGTCATGCACTCCAGCATGACCGCTACACCGTTGGGCGCGTAACCTTCGTAGGTTACTTCTTCAAAATCGACGCCGTCTTTATCTTCGCCGGTGCCTTTTTTGATTGAGCGCTCGATATTATCTTTAGGCATGTTGGCGGCACGCGCTTTATCCACTGCTAAGCGCAAACGGAAGTTGGTATCGGGGTCGCCGCCGCCTTCGCGGGCAGCCAGCGTCACTTCGCGGCTCAGGCGCGTAAATTCGGCGCCGCGTTTGGCATCGGCAACGCCCTTTTTTCTTTTAATCGTAGACCACTTGGAATGACCGGACATGGAGTTCTCCTTCTTTCACCCTTTTGCAGGTGCTTGTCTTTGTTAATAGCCCGCCTATTATAACGGGATGATTTTTTTTTGTGAAGCGGCGTAAAAAACAAAACGGGATGCTATTCAAAGCATCCGATTTGCTTATTTGCTGATAAAGCCAACTGCCAGCGCGCCCGGTCCCGCGTGGACGATGATTGCGGGCGGTAATTCGTAGAGGGGGATATTTTGGACGCCGGTTTCGGCACGCAGGGATTCAATCAAGTCGATGGCGTCAATGCGTGCTCCGCTGTGCATTACACAGATATGCGGACCGCCCTCCCGATCGGCTTGTTCGACGACGAGATCAACGAGCCTGGCAAGGGCTTTTTTCTTGGTACGCGCTTGCTCGAAGGCTTCGACCTGCCCATCGAGCATGGTCAAAATCGGTTTGATGCTGAGCATTTTACCGAGTAGTGCCTGCGCTCCACCGATGCGCCCGCCCTTTTGCAGGTATTCCAGCGTATCGACGAGAAAATAAACTTTTTGTTGCGCCATCATATCTTCGATGCCGTCGAGGATAATCTGTGCCGGGATGCCGTCTTTTGCCCATTGCGCAGCGAGCAAGACCAGGGTCGCGAGCGGTCCGGCGATAGTTTGCGTGTCCACAATGTGAATATTGGCGTTGGGAAAATCCGCTTTGGCAGCCGTGGCAGAACGCACTGTCCCGCTAACCTTGGCGGAGGGGTGCAGGCAAATCAGGTCTTCGCCGCTTTCATTGACTTGACGGAAAATATCGTTATAGAGAGCGGGCGGCGGCGCAGCGGTTTTGGGTAATTCTTCGGCAGCGCGTAATTTTTGCAGGAAAGTTGCCGAATCCAGTTCGGTGTCGTCACGATAGGAATCTTCCCCAAAGTTAACTATTTGCGGAATGAGATGGATGCCTAGCTCTTGGGCATCTTGCAATGAAAGCCCGGATGTGGTGTCGGTTAGGATTTTGGTCATACGGCACTCCTGAATTCGTTTAAAACACTTGCCCTTATTTTACACGACTTAGGGAAATAATTTGAAGTTGTCAAATAAGTTGATGAACTCGCGTAAAATTTGCTGCCTTGGCGAGGTTTAAAAAACTCCAGCTATCCAAGATCGCACGTCGATGGATAAAATAAGCGCTAATCGCCACAGTTTTTGCTAAGGAATGATGATTAAATAAAACAGCCAAAACCTGACGGGTCTCTAAGACCTGTCAGGTTTTAAATGTGCAAGTTGTTTTTCCGTGAATCCTAAGAAGCTGTTTAAAACCTCTTTTGAAGCGCTAATCTGCGCGAATTTTCGCTAATCACTTGCGCTCTCAAGGATATTTTTGGCGTAGATTGGCGTAAATTTGCGGTTATTTTATCTTTGACGAGGGTTGGTTTGCTGAAGGAAGCACTTTTCAAACGGTCTCTAATCTTTCAAAACACTTTCGCGTAGATCGGTGCAGATTAGCGCTTTAAATTCACTTTTCACTCGTCAGGCATCACGTTTTAAAAACATCACCGTCCGCTCAAACTCGACGACTACCGTCCCATCGGGCTTTTTGCCCCAATGCTTCAAGCGGACAATGCCCACGTTCGGCTTCGACTTGGATTCGCGCATTTCCAGCACTTCGCTCTCGGCATAGACCGTCTCCCCATGAAAAAGCGGATTGGGATGCACGACCCGCTCATAGCCGAGATTGGCGACGATGGTGCCCTCGGTCAACTCGGGGACGGTTAGCCCGGTCACCAAGCCGAGCGTGAAAATCCCGTTGACGATCCGCTGCCCGAACTGCGTCTTGGATGCGAAATCTTCGTTCGAATGCAACGGCTGGGTGTTCATCGTCAGCATTGAGAACATGACGTTGTCCATCTCGGTCACAGTTCTGCCGTTGGTGTGTTTGATTTTTTGTCCAACTGTGAGTTCGTTGTAGTATTTGCCGGTCATTTTTTCTCCTCGGGAAAGAGGAAAGAAGAAAGACTGCAAACTGTCCAACCCTCTTTCCTCTTTCATCTTTCTTCTACTCAGTTTTATCCACTTCCACCAACAACTCTTCCCTCTCCACCGTCTGCCCCTCGACAACAGCCAAACGCCCAACAATTCCTTCCATCGGCGCTTGGATACGGATTTCCATCTTCATCGCTTCTAAAACGAGCAAAGTCTGCCCTTTTTTAATGGCGTCGCCCACCGAAACGTTCACCGCCCGCACCTGTCCGGGCATGGGAGCAAGCAGACGTCCGGAAGCGTTCCCGCCGCCAGCGCCCCTCGCCACGCCGGATGTTTTTTCGAGCATCCACGTCTGCCCGCCGAACGAGACCCACCTCCGCTTCCCGTCGGCGCTGACGTGCGCCTCCACCTTGCGCCCATCCAAAATGAAGACCACCTGCCCATCCGCCCCGCGCGCAAAATGGACTTCCGCCCTCTGCTCGCCAAATTGCACTTGATAGCCCTCGCCGAGCGGGGTCACATCGAGCGCATAGCTTTCGCCTTTATATTCAAAATGGGATTTCATTTGACCCTCCGAATGCGGAAACTGCTACCAATTTTCCAGGGGCTGTAG